>JADLHG010000031.1:300000-514254 GCA_020848905.1 Deltaproteobacteria bacterium | reverse complement strand
CGGGCGTTCCCCCAAAGAACGCAAAGTGGAGGCGCCGGGAGTCGTCGCCGGCCTCCGGGCCGCCGCGACGGACGGCCAGGAAGCGGGCGTTCCCCCAAAGAACGCAAAGTGGAGGCGCCGGGAGTCGAACCCGTTTAGCGGCATACAAAAAACCATAGGCCGTGCGCGCGCTTGGCCTGTTTTGCCGCCAGATTCCCGTGCCTTGGATAGCCTCTAGCTTTACGCGATAGTCCGCATACGTCCGCACCAATTTGGACCCGTACAGCACATTAGCAGCACACGATTCGTACTCGAGCAATTCATGCTTTTCGTGGATAGCCTTCACCCACGTATTGGAGGTGGACCACACACGAGAGTACGATCTCTCTCAAACCGCGTGACGTGCGTGACCCCTGCTCTGCCCGCGCTGCTCCGTGCCTATGCCTCTCTCTACCCTGCGAGTGCGCGTGACGCGCGTGACAGAATAGCCAAGACATGGACATTCGCGGTCTTTTGGGTCACCACAAACCCGCCAGCGCGCGTGACAGCCGCGTGACAGAAGTGGTGACAGGGCCCCTGGCGTGACTAGGCGTGGTAGTCGAACCCGCCTGCCCGACACACGCTAATGCGAGATGGGCCAAACTTCGTGCTTCGGGTCCCACCAAAGAATGTCGAGGATCCCTCGACGTAGAAAGCCCCAGACCCGACCCTTGCCAGTAAGGCGCAGTGAAAAGAGGAGATCGACATCCACCTGGGAGCCTAGGGCGTTAAGCCGCTCCCTCGCCTTCTTACAAATTTTGGATGCTTCTACGAAGTGGCTCTTTCGCTTGACCTCGCTCTTTATCTGGGTCCACGTCATCGTTTCGAAGCCCTTCAGTTGCGTCAGAACGAGGTCAAGATCCTCCCGCGTAATTTCGTGCCACCCAAAGGGCTCCACTGTCTGGAGGCTGCTAAAGCGCCACGATGGCACCTGCTCGTCGTAATTGGGAGGCACGTTCCCGCGAGGGGTCTTTTCGATTGCTCCGGGGGCCTTCTCGGCGAAGGGCTTCTTCCTCTTGCCCTTGCCCACTACTGCGCCTTTCGGGAGAGCCCCCCGTAGTATTCCGCCAGCGCCGCCGGGGAGACCTCGCCGTGTCCGCGTTCGCCGTCGGGGATACCCGTGCGGGCATCCCTCCAGGGGGCTTCCTGATGAGTAAGATCGCTGAGCTGTTGCGAAGTCCACTTGCCGTAGTACTTGCACACAGCTTCAACGCTCGCCTGCTGTTTCGCCGACAGTCGAGCAGCGTCCCCCCCAGGAATCTCCGATACCTCGAATTCGCCTCGATGTGCATTGTACAGCTTTGGCACCACGGGCCCATTAGCCCACGCCTCGATCGGATCCTTGAAGAGCGGCTTCTCCTCCCAGACGAGGTGCCATGCCTGGCTATAGTAGACGAGCTTTTGGAGCTTCATCGCCGTCATCTTCCCGCACGTCTTCAGGATGAATGCGGCTACGTCAAGGGCAGTGACCATTAGTCACCTCGCGTTCATGGGCCCTCTCATGAGTATCGCTTGGAGGGGTCAGGGCGCAAGCGGGTCCCGGTGGACCCTCGTGCAGTGGACGTGCACAACCCCCACGCCCGCCCGGGCCGACCCATCCCGAGCAACGTGCTAAGCGTACGGAATCACGGCGGACATAGAGACGCGAGAGAGAACAACGCTAAGTATGCGATATGCCTCGGGAATGCAAAAATCGACCATACCGACCGCCCTCCAGATTGAACTCTGGTGTAACGCAATGTAAAAAGGCACGAATCCGGCGCTTGAAGACTCCCCCATCGACGTGAGCACCGCGTCAAACCTGCCCCCCCCTAGTCCAGCTCCTGCTCCTCTGGTGGCGCCCATTCCACAGCATCGTAGGGCATCCCGTCGCCAAGCATGGTGCCGTCGTGGTCGGCCGAGATCATGTTCTCGAACTGCTCCTCGATCGCGCCTATCCGCGCCGCAAGCTCCTTCTGGTCCTCGCACCGTGCCGCCGCTGCCGCTGCCGCACTCGAGGCGCGCAGGAGCTTCAAGAGGTCCGCGTTCGAGGGGTCTGCACATGCCGCCACCACGATACGATGGAGGAGCTCCGGCCAGAAGCCTATCCCCTCGGTGTCCGGTGGCCGAATGGAGCCGTCATCTACTACGGCAGGGGCTTCGGGTGCCTTGCTGCGGCCGCCGCGCTTACGGGGCGCTGGTGCAGCCGTAGCACCGTTCTCGGGCCTCGGGCTGAAGCCGTGCCTTGTCATGAAGCCAGCGGCGAGAGCGTAGGAGCTGAACCCTCGCGTGGAGGCGCCGCCCTCGGCGCGCTCGACGATGACTCTCCACTTGGACGCGCTGCCGCTGCTGGCTCCTGGTGGGTATGGTCCGCGCGCTCCTCGGATGGGTTTCGGCATTGGTGCTCCTTCCGGCGTAGATGCGCCAGCTTCGCCGCGAGCTGGTCAACGCGCTGCTGGAGCTCGACGTGCTGCGCGTCCACCCGGGCGACCTGCGGCTCCTCGGCAACCGGCACCTTCACGAGCTCGACGCCCCGGCGTACCGCCTCCGCGACCAGCGGATGGAGCTCGACGGCCTCCGGGGTGGTCTGCTCGACCGCCGGCGCGAGCTCGACGCGCTTCGTCCGGGCCGCTCGGCGCTTGCGCTGAATCGGCTGGTCCTTCCCGCGCTGCTCCTCGGTGGCCGGCTGGACGTGCTCGGTGCGCGTCTCCCACCAGGAGAAGAACGTGCCCCGGTCCACGACATCTTGCCCCTCGTGAGCGCGTAGGAGCCCCTCCCGGCGCGCTACGGCGGTGAAGGCACGCGCGCCCATTCCGGCGAGCTCGGCGCCCGCGGCGAGCGTCAGGAAGCGCGAGGGTAGCGCAGGGTCAACGTCATGCGTGACGCGGGGCCGGCTGGTGCGGGGCGCTGGTTCTGGCCTCACGAGCTCGAGGCGCGGGAAGTTTCGACCCCTGCGGATGGCTCGCAAGCGGTCGAGCTCGCCGTGGCCGGCCTCGGTGAGCTCCCAGGTGGCGAACGCCGCATCGGTGCCGCCGGAGGTGATCTGGCGGACCCAACCTCGGCGGGTCATCTCCATCAACTCGAACTGCATGTCCGCGATGGCGCCCCTGCGCGTGTGCATTGAGAGCCTACGGACTAGGTCGATTCCCATCGCTGGTGAGTGGTCGCGTAGCGCCCTGAGCACGTATTCGCGCTCGGAGGGGAAGAAGAACATCATGCCGTCGTCAGCCACGGGTCACCTCGAGAAAGCGCCCGACCGACCCCCGCGCCTCCGGCAACATCGGCGGCGCGGTGGGTCCACAGACGGGGGCGGGCCGGGCAGAAAGCTGGAGCACACCCGGTCGTCCCCCACCGTCGGTGACGGACCCTCGGCGGGCCCGAGTGTGCTCCAAGCTGGATTGCACGATTTGCACGTTTAGACGATATCGCGGCTTGTACGCTAAATGCAAGCTGTGATAGCTTTCAAACATGCGCAGCGTAGTAGTTTTCGAGGACCTCACGCGCAAGCCCCGACGCTACGAATTCAGCCTTCACGTGAGCGAGTCACCGCGCCAGCTCGAGGAGCTGGTGAGCTTGCTGCGCGGGTCAGCGAGTGAGGCTGCTCACCGGATGGCGGAGACGATTCAGAGCGCATGCGAGGGCCTCGAGGAGCGCCGACGGGAGCGCGTGGCGGTGGTGCGCGAGGGGCTCGAGTTTCGAGGCTGAACACATAGGAGGCGACGGAATGGATGATGGGAGCTGGCACGAGACAAAGGAATTCATGCTCGCCTCGCGGGCCGCTTGGGACGCTGAAGTTGCCGCGCTGCGGGCTGTGGGCGCCTCGGCGGATGCGCTTGCCGCGCTCGATCCGCTCGCGGTGGAGGAGCGCCGACGAGAGGCCGACCGCGCGGTCCTGCGGGCTGTGGGCTGCGACATCCCGGCGGATGCCATCGAGCTGTGGGCGCTGGCCGCCCGCGTGAGAGGAGCGTGACGGACATGGCTGACGAACAAGAGGACCCCCGCGAGAACATCATCGTGGAGCTGACGCGCGAGTTAGGCGCGCTCAAGAAGGAGGTAGCGCGGCTGAAGGCAGAGGGCGCCGCACCGACGGAACCGCTCTCCGAGGAGCAGGTTATCGCCGCTGAGGTTGACCGCCGACGGCAGGAAGCGGCACGCGAGGCGAAGGTGCAGGCGGCCATGGACCCGAGGACGGCGCGGCTCGAGTTCTTGAAAGGCATCTACGGAGGTCAGACGAAATGAGCGACTTCGAGCTTTACGACACGAGGGACACCGAGGACGAACAGCAATTTCTCGCGCGCCCTGAGCCCATCACGCCGTACATCCTGCCGCCGCCATGGTGGACCGAGGTACGCGACGCCACCGGCCGCAACGCGCGGCTGGTACTCGCGGAAAAGTTCCGCATCGCTGAACGCCGCATCGTGGAGGACATCGAACGCGGCGACTTCATGTTGAGCCGGTATCTCGTGGTCAGCGATGAGAACGGCGGGTTCGTGCTCCGCTCGGTGCTGTTCGGCGAAGTGCTCACGCACTCGGGCCAGACTCGCGAGGCGCCGAGGCACAGGCTGATCCAGCGGCAACGCGCGGTGCTCACGCCTATCGCTGAACCCGTGGTGCTCGACTTGTGCATGAGCGAACCTGACGTAGACGCGCCGATGCTCGGGAAGGAGAATGCGGGCGCGGACGTGGCGCGCTGCGGACACCGGACCTTCAAGCTGAGCGACACGGCGGAGGTGCCGTTGGAGCTCGCCTCGCGCGTGCTGCGCCTTTGCGGCCGGGGAGTCCGCACGGCGAGGACGCATGGTCAGGCGGCGCGTGTACACAAGCTGCGCGAGCTCGACCCGACCGAGGTGCGCGCGTGGCGCGCGGAGCAGAGCAACGCGAGCGAGCCGAAGCGAAAGAGGGGTGCCTAATGGCCGCTGATGTTGTGGACGGAAAACACAGTTTCTTCGCTGGGGAGTTCGGTCCCTCGCAGAGCGTGATTGCGAACGCGAGTATTGCGCAAGGCACGACGATCTTGTCCGAAGGCCACTACCTCATGAGCGCGAACGCGGCGACCTTCGTTTCGCTGGGCAGCCTCGGTCACGCACCGACGGCGGCCAACGGCTTTTGCCTCGGGAGCACGTGGCCGATGCAGTTCTCCGTGGGGCCGAATAGCGGGGGCGTCGTTGCCGCGCTGGCCGTGACGGGAGTCTCGCTCGTGAGCGTCACGAAGAGGCAGTAGGCTCGCTCCCCGTCGGTCGCGCATTGCCGTGCCGTGGCCGGCGGGGAGTCTCTTCTCTCCCAACGTAGGGGAATTCCCGAGGCTGCACGGGCGGCGAGCATGCCGCGGTCGTTTTGCGACCGGCGCGGATGTCGTTTTACGACGCGGGAAGCTAGGTTCCGGCGCGGCGCCAGGGGTTCGAGCGCGGCGTGACAGGCGAGCGATGATGCGGTAGGGTCCAAGAAAGTGGGGCCGGCGACGCTGGAACGTCCCGACCCCGTGGCCCCTTCAGCGAGCAAGCGCCGAGGAGCATGAGCCAGCCTACCAAAGCCCCCAAGCAGCGCAAGCCCCCTCCAGCGTATCGCACGCCGCTCGGGCCGGCTCTCGACGCGACGCTTGCCGAGTGGTCCGTCTACGGGACTCCAGGTCTTGCGCCGACCCCCGAGGGAGTGCTGAGGCGCGTTCTCCTGGCCGACAATCTTCAGTTCTTCGACTTCGCGGCTCGCCGCAGGGTGCGCGACATCATCATGACGGCGCGCAAGGCTGACGAGACGCTCGCAGCGATAACCGGGGAGCCGGACGCACCCCTGCCGCGTGAGATGTTCTCCACGATGGAGTTGTTCGACGCGGCCTTCATCGCCGCAGGGGAGGCGCGCGGCGCACTCACAGAATTCCTGGGGAGAGCCTCGGTGAGCATCTACGCAGATCCCGCGGCGTGGGAGGGGGGCCACGATCCATTTTTGGATGACGTGCTCTCCTTCCTCGGGAAGCATGGGTACGGACCCCGCAGAAAGGAGAGGTTACTGACCGCGTTGGCGGACGACCACGCGCGCCATTGCGCGGGATGCGGATGGCCCGTGCCTGAACCCATGCGCTTCACGAAGGAGGGCATCCGCAAGCGTGGGGCGCGGCTCGGGAAAAAGCGGGACATTTAAATCCGAAGTGTCCGTCTCGCGGAAGCCCTCGCGAGTGGCCATATCTGGACGTGCGCCGCGTAGCGCGCATCCAGAGAAATAGGGGCCGCTCAGTCTGCACTGGCCGGTCCCGCCACCGAGAGGGACCCATGGTCAAGAAGACGAGCATCCAAGTTGAGACGGAGCACCGCTGGCTCGACGCCGACGAAGCGGCCCGATACTTGCGAATCACGAAGCGGGCGCTCTATGACCGCGCGGCGCGCGGGTGCCTTCCCGTGCACCGTTTCGGCAAGAGCCTCCGCTTCCGGCTCGACGAGCTCAACGCCGTCATGCAACCCGCGGTTCGGTGAGCGTGACGTGCCGCGATGAACACCGACGAAATCCTGTCCCGCTTCCAGGGAGCGAAACGTTCCGGCGACCAGTGGGCTGTGATCTGCCCCGTTCATGATGACGGCGAGAAGAAGAACAAGCCGTCCCTGACGGTGAGCACGGGCGACGACGGGCGCACGCTACTTCACTGCAAGGCCGGCTGTGCGACGACGGAGATCGTGCGCGCCGTGGGGCTCACGATGGGTGACCTGTTCACGACCGCCCGCAACCCGAAGGGCAACGGTGCGGGGGGGCGGGCGACGTCTACGACTGCGCGTGACAGGGGCCGGCTCGAGGGCGCTTACGACTACGTGGACGCCGACGGCAAGCCGCTCTATCAGGTGCGCAAGTGGCGCTACGCCGACGGCAGCAAGAAGATCACGCAACACGCAGCCGACGGCAAGGGCGGCTGGCTCGCGACTGTCACGGGCCCCGACCCCGAAAGGCCCGGCAAGAAGAAGCGACTTGCGCCCCGCGTGCTCTACCGGCTGCCCGAACTTCTCGCGGCCGACCCCTCGGCGACGGTGTTCGTGGTCGAGGGCGAGTCGTGCTGCGACGCGCTTCGAGGTCATGGCTGCGTCGCCACCACGGCTTGCGGGGGCGCCGGCCAGGCGTGGACGAAGGAGCAGCACAGCGAGCCGCTCACGGGGCGCCAGGTGGTCGTGCTGCCCGACAACGACGGCCCCGGCAAGGAACACGGCGCGAAGGTCTCCAAGGGGCTCTACGGCTTCGCTGCGAGCGTCAAGGTTGTCGAGCTGCCCGGGTTGCCGGACAAAGGCGACGTCGTGGACTGGTTAGAGCAGGGGCACACGGTCGAGGAGCTGCGCGTGCTGGTCGAAGCGGCCCCCGAGTGGAAGGCGTCGCCGGAAGGCAAGGCGCCGGAGGTTCCCTACCGCGTGGACCGAGGGTGCATGTGCCGTCTACATGTCACCACGAAGAAGAACAAAGAGTCTGGGACAACCGAGGAGACTGTGGAGGCGGAGCCGCTGTGCAACTTCTCGGCGCAGATCGTCGAAGACGTCTTGCTCGACGACGGCATAGAGCAGTCGCGGCGCTTCACGATCAATGGCTCGCTCGCGACCGGCGCCGTGCTGCCGGGGGTCACTGTGGCTGCGTCGGAGTTTGATGTGATGTCATGGGCCGTGAAGCGCTGGGGCTCGCGCGTCGTGGTCTTCGCCGGACTCGGCACGCGAGATCACCTGCGATGCGCCGTGCAAGCTCTCTCCTCGGCCGTCGAGCGTACCGTCTACGCCCACACGGGCTGGCGCAAGGTCGCCGGCGAGTGGATCTATATCCACGGGTCCGGAGCTCTCGGCGGGCGCGGGGCCGTACCTGATGTGCATGTCGAGCTGGAGGCGCCGCTCGATCGTTTCGTGCTGCCCGCCGATCCCGATGACGTGCGCGGGGCCGTCGGGGTATCCCTTGCGCTCCTCGGCGCGGGACCGCCGGATGTGATGGTTCCCTTGCTCGCGGCGACCTACCTCGGGCCGCTCGCGTCGATCGTCCAGCCCGATCTGGTGCTCTACTTCGCCGGCACGACGGGGAAGCTCAAGTCGGAGATCACGGCGCAGGCGCAACGGCACTACGGCGCAGGATTCGATCGGCTGCACTTCCCGGCGACGTGGGGCGATACCTCCAATTCGATCGAGGCGCGCTTATTCGCCATGAAGGACGCCATGACGGTGATCGACGACTACTGCCCGGCTGGGTCGCGGGCCGATCAGGAACGCATGGCAAAGGCGCTGGCGACGGTGATCCGTAGCGTGGGGAATGGCGCGGGGCGCGGTCGGCTGCGCGCGGACCTTAGCAACCGTCCCGTGCGCCCTCCGCGGGGGCTCGTCGTGACGAGCGGCGAGCTGCTACCCGAAGGACACTCGGCGCGGGCCAGATGCTTCGTGGTTCAGGTGGAGGGAGTGACCGGCGAACGGCTCTCCCACGTCCAGGCGAACGCGGCGCGCCTCTCCCACGCGATGGCCGGCTACGTCCAATGGCTCGCCCCGCAGCTCGACGAGATCGCCCGGGCCGCCCCGGCAGAGCTGGCGACCTTGCGCGCGAGTTTCGCGGATGCGGCTGCGGCGCACCTGAGGCTGCCAACACAGCTCGCGCTGATCTTCTGGGGCTTCGACAAGTTCCTCGCCTACGCGGAGGACGTGGGCGCGCTCTCGACTGCGGACAGTGAGAGGTGGAGTTCGACGGCCGATGCAGTCCTCCGCAGGCTCGCCAGCGACAACGCGAAGGGGCTCCGGGCCGCCGATCCCGTGGTGCGCTTCCTCGACGCGCTGGCCACCCTGCGCGCGACCGGGCGGGCGCACCTGGCCGAGGTGGGCAAGAGCTTGGAGGCCGGGCCGGGCAAGGTGGCGCTGGGCTGGGAGGATGGAAGCTACGTCTATCTCCTGCCGGGCGAGGCGCGGCGGGCCGTGGTGATGTTCCTGCGGGAGAGCGACGAGCACTTTCCTCTGAGTAGGGACGCGCTGGCCGACAAGCTCGTCGAAGGCGGCTACGTCGATCGGGGGCCGAGCAGGATCGCCACCCAATGCCGGGGGCTGGATGGTGTGACGGCGAGCCGACACTGGGTCTGGAAGCTGAAGCATGCTGCCCTGACGGGTGCGACGGGCGCCGGGGAAGGGGAGGCCGCATGAGCCCCCGCCCCCTGCGCTTGCCCGGCCGTCACCACTTCTGTCACGCGCTGTCACCAAATGCTGGTGACAGAATCAAGCACCAAACTGACGCGATTCCAGAGACTTCGGATGTCCGTCACGCGCGTCACGCGGTTGCCCAACATAGGAGAGCCCTAGGAGAATTGCAGCGCGACCTAGCCCGGGCGCGCGCATGGGTTGACCGGCGACTCCCCCGGGGGACCTGGCCGGACTTCGACGTGTTCCGCGAAGGCTGGCCCGGGCAGTGGCGCCGCATCCAACGGGCGGACCGGCTGATCGAATGGCGGGCGCAGCAACTACTACGGGGAGAGATTGACGGAGAGGTATTCCGCCGCGCCCTCGGGGCATGGTGCCGAGCCTGGTCAGACCTTGCCGCACGCTACCGGACCCATGCTAACGTGGGCGGAAGCGCGCGCACGGCTCAGAAGGGGAAGGTGTCCCTATGAGCGTGCGGAAGGACCCGAAACGAGGGTGGGTTGTGCACTTCGTGTTCACACATGCCGCCGACGGCAGGAAGGAGGAAATTCGAAAGACGAGCCCGGTACAGACTCGGGTGGGCGCAGAGGAATACGAACGGCAGTTGCGGGCGTCGATGCTGAACCCGAAGCCCGTGGCGAAGGAGTGTCCGACGCTGGCGGAGTTCTCCCGGGAGTTCCTGGGAACCTACGTCAAGACCAACTGCAAGAAGTCGGTGCAGGAAGATCGGGAGTCGCTCCTGAGGGTCTGGATACTGCCAGCGTTTGGAACGTACCGCCTGGACGCGATCGGGACCCGGGAGTTTGAGAAGCTGAAGGCTGCCGTAGTCGCGAAGGACCGGGCGCCCAAGACGGCGAACAACGTGGTCGCGGCCCTGAGTCGGGTTCTTGGGTACGCGGTAGAGGTGGGGGTTCTGGAGAGCAAGCCCAAGCTGCGGTTGCTGAAGGTCCCGCCCCAGCGGTTCGACTTCCTGACCTTCGGGGAGTTGGATCGGCTGGTCGCGGTGCTGCACACCGAACCGCTGTGGGGGTCCGCAATCCTGGCCAGCGGCGACGGCGGGTATCGGGTGGGTGAGATTCTCGGGATGCACCGGGAGGACGTGGACCACGATGCTGGGGTGATCACCGTGCGCCGGGCCATGTGGCGCGGCCACCTAGATTCCCCGAAGGGCGGGCGGGAGCGGAAGGTGCCCATGACGAAGCGGCTCGCCCGGGCTCTGAAGGCGGCCAGGCACCTGAAGGGGCCGTTCGTGTGGTGCGAGGCCGACGGCGGATACCTCACGCGGAAGATGGCGCAGCGGGCGCTTGAGAGAGCGTGCCGGCGGGCGGGACTCCGGCCGATCGGCTGGCATGTCCTCCGGCACACGTTCTGCTCTCACCTGGCCATGCGGGGCGCCGTTGCCAAGTCGATCCAGGAGCTGGCCGGTCACACAGATCTTAAGACCACCCAGCGGTACACGCACCTTGCGCCGGCGGCCCTGCACCAGGCGATCGAGCTACTCGAGGAACCCGAGGCCCCGAACAGCACATATGCAGCACGAGAAGAACCGCGATCCGCTAAGGGCTCAGAACCTTAAGGGGGAATAGGTGGAGGCGCCGGGAGTCGAACCCGGGTCCGAAAGCGTGTCAGGCAGGCATCTACAAGCTTAGCCGATGGTTTATTTCGCGACGCGGGGCGCCCATCGGCAGGCTCCCTTTGTCGCTATCCAACCTTTGTTCTCGCCCCCCACCCGGCCGGAATGGCAGAGGGCCAGCCTGTTCGTTTGCGCCGCTCACCCCGTCACAGGCGGGAGGAGATGAACAGCGTCAAGCCACTAGTTAGGCGGCTTGAGCGACGAGACCCTCGCGGGCGTTATCGTTCGCAGTTGTGTTTTCCCCACCGGATTATGGAGGTGGCAGAGACCCTCCGCTTGCAGCCTACTCTAACCTCACCCCCGTCGAAGCCATTTCGCCCCCCTATGGGGCCTAGGCCTCCCTAAGGTAGCCTCGTTCCCGTCGGAGTCAAGGCATCAGACGCGGGCCCTGGCGATCCACGTCACTCCCGTGAGGCGGACGCCCCCGCCGGTCGGCTCCTCGGCCGCCTGCTCGATCTCTCGCCGCACCACGGCCCACGTCTCGGCGGGCAGCTGCGCGACGAGCTGGGCGACGGGGCCAGCAACCTCGAGCGTGAAATCAACATAGTCCGCACCCGAGGCGAACTCGCTCATAACGAGCGCGTGTTCGTCGAGCCTCACGTCCGAAAAGCCGGCCGCGACCAGGGTCTGCTCGAGCCGCGCCCGGTCGGCGAAGGCGAAGATGCCGGGGGCCCCCGGAGCCACCGCCGGCAGCTCCACGTGCCGCCGCATCACGGCGAGCGGAATGGACGCCCACGGGTTCCTCTCCGGACCGCACCAGCAGGCCAGGGACACAGCCCCGCCGGGCTTGAGGGCCGCGCGAGCACGGACGAGACACGCGACCGGGTCGGGCATGAACATGAGCCCCCAGCGCATCGTGACGGCGTCGAAGCTCGCCTCCGGCACCTCAAGGCACTCCCCGTCGACGTGCCGGAACTCGATGTTCGCCAGGCCGCGGGCGACGGCCTTCTCGCGGGCGAAAGCCACCATCTCGGCCACGAAGTCCGTGGCCAGCACGTACCCGGTCGGTCCCACGCGCTCGGCCGCCGGCAGGGCCGGCTCCCCGGTGCCGCAGGCGATGTCCAGCACCCGCTGCCCTGGGCGAAGCTCGGCGATGAGTCGTTCCGACACCGAGCGGGTGATGCCCGCCAGCCGGGCGTCGTGCCGCCTCCAGCCGGGCGCGGCTCCCGTCCAGGTCGCGTGCTGCTGCGCCTTCAGCGCCGTCGCGTCCATGGGGCCTCCAGGAAGATCGCAGGGGATATGATGCAGACCTGCGGGGCGCGCAAGCTGGGCGCCGCCGCTCGCTACCGCCGCTGATGGACGGAGAGCGCGCCGACATAGAGGTAGCCGACGAGGAAGAGCATGAGGAACGGCAGCGAGACCCAGTGCTTCCCGAGCACCGCGAGCAGCATGGCCACGGCGAAGTAGCCCGCCATGAAGAGCTCGAAGTACGGGATCAGGTTCTTGGCCGCCCGGTAGCGCTTGGACTTCCAGTTCTGCCAGCCGCCGCCGGCCACCACGCCGTGCTTGGGCGTGCGCACGAACTCGGTCTCCTTGCCCATCAGCGCCTCGAAGACGGCACGCGTCTGGTTGATGCAGAGCCCGATCCCGACGGCCAGCATGAGCGGAAGCCGCAGGATCATCTGTCCCCAGCCGAGCGGTACGCCGACCTCCCGCTGGGAGACGACGTAGAAGGTCACCACGCTCAGGGTCGTGCCGAAGAAGAGCGGCACGTCGATCAGCAGCACCTCGCGCCAGCCGTGGGCCGTGCGCAGCGCGATGTTCGGCACGAGCAGGAGCGACAGGAGGAGCAGGAGCGGGTACGCGAAGTTGTTCGTGAGGTGAAAGAAGGCCTCCCACTTCACCGCGCGCGGCACGTCGGCCTTCATGATCGTGGGCAGAAGCTTCTTGGCCACCTGGATCGAACCCTTGGCCCAGCGGAACTGCTGCGACTTGAAGGAGTTCATCTCGACGGGCAGCTCGGCCGGCGACGCGATGTCGGGCAGATAGACGAAGGACCAGCCCTTTAGCTGCGCGCGGTACGAGAGGTCCATGTCCTCAGTAAGCGTGTCGTGCTGCCAGCCGCCGGCGTCGTGGATCGCCGAGACGCGCCACATGCCCGCGGTGCCGTTGAAGTTGAAGAAGCGCCCGGAGCGGTGTCGCGCGGTATGCTCGATGATGAAGTGCCCGTCGAGCATCAGGGACTCCACCTCGGTGAGCGTGGAGTAGCCACGGTTCAGGTGGTCCCAGCGCGCCTGCACCATGCCGACCTTCTGGTTGGTGAAGTAGTGCACCATCTTGTGCAGCATGTCCGGCTTGGGCACGAAGTCGGCGTCGAAGACCATGGCCAGCTCGCCCGTGGCGTACTTGAGGCCGTTCTCGAGCGCTCCCGCCTTGTACCCGGTCCGGTCGTCGCGATGGATGTACTGGATGTTGATCCCCATCGCGCGCACCTGGTCCACCTTGGCGCGGCAGATGCCCTGCGTCTCGTCGGTAGAATCGTCCAGGACCTGCACCTCGAACTTGTCGCGCGGGTAGTCCATCTGCGCCACCGCGTCGATGAGCCGCTCGACCACGTACATCTCGTTGAACAGCGGCAGCTGCACCGTCACGCGCGGCAGCTCGGCGTCGGCGTACAGGCGCTCAGGCTCGGGCTTGTCGCCCTTGTGCCGGTAGAAGAGCCAGACCAGGAGCGTGCGGTGGAAGCCAAAGAAGGCCAGCACCAGCAGCACGAAGAGATAGAGGGAAATCAGCGTTATCTGATACCAGGGCATGGATGAGGCTCCAGTGTGGTGAGCCGCAGGGCTCGGGGGTAGGTATAGCGGACCGGGGGGTAGGGAATTGTCACCCAAATGTAATTTGTCGTAATTCCTCGTCCGCCCGTGTCAGGAGCCTTAGCGGCATAAGGTATTTTAATGACATGCGTTTTCGGAGTCCGCGAGCGGCCGTTCCCGCAGCCGAGGGTGGGGATCACGACGTGTGGCGCAGGAACTCGGCCGCCTGGCGGATGCGCCGGCGGCAGCGCTCGCGCCCCACCAGGCAGAGGGTGTCGAAGAGGGGTGGCGAGGCCTTGCGCCCCGTCACGACCAGGCGCACGACCATGAAGAGCTCCTTCGTGCTCCAGCCGGTCTTCTCACAGAAGGCCCGAAAGAAGGGCTCGAGCGGCTCCGGCGCCCAGACGCGAAACGCGTCCAGCTCCTCCGCCAGCTGATCGAGGAGCTTGGCCGTCTCCGCGGGAGTCCGATTCTTCGGACAGAGGTCGGCCACCGGGGCGTAGTCCAGGTCCCCGCTGAAGAAGAACTCGGTGAGGGGCACGAACTCGTCCAGGCGTCTCACCCGTTCCCGGGCCAGCCGCGCCAGCTTGACGAGGAACTCCCGATTGAGCCGCCACGCCACGAGCTCGTCCACAAGCTGCTCGTCGGTGAGCTCGTGCAGATAGAGGCTGTTGAGCCAGGAGAGTTTTTCGAGGTCGAAGACCGGACCGGAGAGGCTGATGCTCCCCGGCGCGATGTCGAAGCGCTCGATCATCTCGCCCAGACTGAACTTCTCGCGGTCCTCCCCGAAGGACCAGCCCATCAGCGCGAGGAAGTTGAGCATGGCCTTCGGCAGAATGCCGGAGTCCCGGTAGTAGTCGAGGCTGACCGGGTTCTTGCGCTTCGAGATCTTGCTCTTGTTCTTGTCGTTGTTGCGCAAGAGCGGCAGGTGGCAGAAGACGGGCGGCTCCCAGCCGAAGGCCTCGTAGAGCCGCAGGTGCTTCGGCGTGGACGGGATCCACTCCTCGGCGCGGATGACGTGCGTGATCCCCATCAGGTGATCGTCCACCACGTTCGCCAGGTGATAGGTGGGCAGGCCGTCGCTCTTCAACAGGACCTGATCGTCGCTGCGCTCGTTCGGGATCCGCACCTCCCCGCGCAGGCGGTCGGGCACCACCGTCTCGCCCTCCTTGGGCATCCGCAGCCGGACGACGTGGGCCTCACCGGCCCGGGCCCGCCGGTCCGATTCCTCCCGAGAGATCGCCCGGCACGCGCCGTCGTAACCGGCGGAGGCCAGCTTCGCAGCCCGCTGCTCGGCGCGCATCTGCTCAAGCCGCGCCTCGGTGCAAAAGCACCGATAGGCCGCCTCTCGCTCCACCAAGCGTGCCGCGTGCTCCTGGTAGATGGCCGCGCGCTCCGACTGCCGGTAGGGTCCGCAAGGCCCCCCGACGTCGGGGCCTTCGTCCCAGGCGAGGCCGAGCCACGCCAGGCTGCGAAGGATCGCCTCCTCGGACTCGCGGGTCGAACGCGCCCGGTCGGTGTCCTCGATGCGCAGGATGAACTGTCCGCCGTGCCGACGGGCGAAGGCGTAGTTGAAGAGCGCCACGTAGGCGGTCCCCACGTGGGGATCGCCCGTGGGACTCGGAGCGATGCGAACACGAACCGGTGTGCTGGACATGCGCATGCCCTTATCAGAGGCGCCCGAGGGGGTCAACGGGGAGAGCTCGGGGAGAGCTCGGGGAGAGCTCGGAGAGAGCTCGCGTTGACCGCATCACCCCCGGCCGCTATCCTCTGGATCGCATGCTTCGACGCGCTATCGTTCCGCTGGCCCTTTTCCTCCCCTTGCCCGTGTCGGCCACCATGATGGTGGCCATGAGCCTCCACCAGCTCGCCGGCCGTGCCGACCGCATCTTCGTGGGTCGCGTGCTGAAGGCGGAGAGTCACTGGAGCGAGGACGGCCGCCACATCGTGACGGACACCACCTTCGAGGTGCAGCAAGGGGTGCACGGGGCCAAAGACGGGGAACGCGTCGTGGTCCGGCGCCTCGGGGGGAGCGTGAACGGCATCGGCATGCGCGTGGCCGGGAGCCCCACCTTCCGCCCTGGCGAGACAACGTTGCTCTTCACCGAGGTGCGCGCCGGCCATCGCTACGTCGTAGGCATGATGCAGGGCGTCTTCCCGGTCCAGCGCACGGAGGACGGACGCATCACCGTGGCGCGCACCCTCGGCGGTCTGTCGCTGGTGAAGCGCACCGACGACGGGCTTCGCGCGGCGGAGCAACCCAAAGACCTCGCCGCGCGCCAGCCTCTCGACCTCTTCGTGCAGCACATCCGGCGCGCCCTCGCTGATTGCGCCACCGACGCCCGTTTGTGCCGCAGCCGCTAGTTCGCTGGGGAGGCGTCCTCCTCGTCGGCGCGGGACTCGCGCTCGCCGTGCTCGGCGGCGCGGGCCGCGCCTATGTCCCTGGCACCACCGACGAGAGTCAGAAGCCGCTGCGCTGGATGTTCACGAACTGCGTCGTCCTGCGCGCCAACTCCGCCGGCAGCGACAACGTCGCGGACGCGACCGAGCTGGATGCCGTGAAGCGCGCGACCGAGAACTGGCAACGCGTCACCTCGGGGTGCGGCTACCTGACCTTCAGCGTCCAGCCTCCCAGCCCTGACGCGCAGGTGGGCCTGAACCGCAAGGGGACGAACGAGAACGTGGTGGTCTGGGTCGAGAAGGACTGGAAGCACGACAAGGAGGCCACGGGGATCACCACGGTGTTCTTCGTGGACCACCCGGGCAGCGACCAAGACGGGCGGATCCTGGACGGAGACATCGAGCTGAACGGCGAGGGATTCCTCTTCGGGACCCAGGCCGAGCGGACGCGTCACGACGTCGAGAACACGGTCACCCACGAGCTCGGTCACCTGATGGGACTCGACCACCCCTGCGACGACGGCACGCGAAAGCCCGTCCCGAAGGACAACCAGGGCAAGACGCTGCCGAAGTGCGACCCGCTGGGCAACCTCCCCGCGGCGATGAAAGAGACGACGATGTTCAACTTCGCCGACCGCGGCGAGACGAAGAAGCGCAGCCCCGAGGGGGACGACGTGCTCGGGATCTGCGCCACCTACCCGAAGTCGGCCGACCCGAAGGTCTGCGCGCCGGTGGTGCTCGACGAGGGGGGCTGCAGCGTCGCGGGACACGCCTCGCCGAAGGACGTACCCGCTGCCGGCCTCGCGCTCGTCGCGCTCTGGCTCGGGGCGCGACGGACCCGCCGCCGCCACGCCTGAACCCTCGCGCCCCCCACACCCTCGCCCCCTGAAAGGGGGTCGCTACTTCTTCGGCGCGGCCTCGGACGGAGTCCCGGGCTTGAGCTTCCCCTCGAGTCCTCTGGCCAGCGCTTCGAGGGCCTCCTTGAGCTGCTTCTGCTCGGCGCCGTAGCCGGCCCAGTCCTCCTGCGCCAGCTTCTTCTGCCCGGCCCGGTAGTGCAGGAGCGCGCGGCGCGCCAGCTCGCTCACCCCCTCGGGTGCGCCGGAGGCCGGCTGCGTGGTGGAGGTCGCGACCGGAGCGACAGGGGTCGCGCTTCCGGGGGCCCCGGTGGTGATCGCCGCGCCGCCTTGCTTGAGGCCGAAGACGTCCTTCAGCGCGGCGTCGAGGCTTCCCTTCATGGAAAGGTGCTTCCCGAAGGACACGATGACCTGCTTCAGCTCGGGGAGCTGGGTCTGCGTGGCCTGCAGGTAGACGGGTTCCACGTACAAGATGGAGTCCTCGATCGGAATGACGAGCAGGTCCCCGCGCAGCACGGTGGAGCCCTGCTGGTTGCGCAGGGTGATCCACTGCGAGATGAAGTCGTCCTGGTCGATGCGGGCCTCCACCTGCATCGGGCCGAAGATCATCTTCTTCTTGGGGAAGGTGTAGACCCGGAGCTTGCCGTACTGGTCCCCATCACAGCTCGCAGACATCCACGCCACCATGTTGTCCTTGTTCGTGGGCGTGAAAGGCACCATGAGGAGGAACTCCTCCCGCTTCTCCTCGGGGAGTCGCATGATCATGTAGTAGGGAGCCATGCGGTTCGTGTCCGTCACGTGGCGCGCCGTGCCCCCCACGTCCATCTTCGACGCTTCCCTGCGCCCCGCGGTCTTCTCGGTGAGCTCCCGCGAGATGGCCCACTTGTCTTCCTGGTTGTAGAAGACCCGCGGGTCGGTCATGTGGAACGACTCGTACATCGTGGCCTGCACAGCAAAGAGGTCCTGCGGGTATCGCACGTGGGCGCGGATCGCCTTCGGCATCTCGGCCGACGACTTGAACATCGAGGGGAAGATCTTCCGATAGGTTTGAATCATCGGATCCTTGTCGTCCCACAGGTAGAAGGCGAGCGAGCCGTTGTACGCGTCCACCACGACCTTCACCGCGTTCCGGATGTAGTTGATGCGCGCGCGCTTGCCGAGGGAGGTGGGCTGCGAGTAGGGGTAGCGGTAGCTGATGGTGTACGCGTCCTGAATCCAGAACAGGCGCCCCTCGGCGACCACCATGTACGGCTCCTGGTCCAGCATCAGGAAGGGCGCGACGGTGTTGATGCGCTCCTGGATCTGGCGGTTGAACAGGATGCGGCTCTCCGGGGTGAGGTGCGAGGTGAAGACCAGGTTCGGATCCATGAAGCGAATGGCGAAGAGCAGCCGGCGAAAGAAGCTCCCGATCCCCACGCCACCGCTCCCCTGGTAGGTCGTGTAGCGGTTGTCGGCCCCCGAGGGGTAGTCGAACTCCTGCGTGGTCGTCTTGACCAGCGAGTAGTCCTCGGTCTTCAGGCCGTAGTAGATCTCGGGGCGCGCGATCTTCAGCTCCGGAAAGCGCGTCTCGGGGGGGATGTCCTTGATCCAGAGGTCCGGGAGGCCTTCGCCCACCGCCTGGGTCACCGGACTCAGACAGACGCCGTAGCCGTGGGTGTACTGGAGGTGGCGGTTGACCCAGGTCTGCGACGAGACGGGGAGCTGCTCGTAGACCAGTTCCCTCGCGGAGAGCATGACCTGCCAGACGCGGTCTCCGATGCTGTACCGGTCGACGCTGATGTTCGGGAAGTCGTAGTAGAGACGAATGACCTGAAGCTGCCGGTAGGTGGCCTTGAGCGGCCGATGGTCCCAGATCTTCACGTTGTCCATCGTGAGCTGGTTCTTCTTCAGGTCGGCTACGGTGAGGTTCTCGTTGGCCGGATATTCCTGCACGGCGATGCGGTTCAGGTCGTAGGCGTCGCGAGTCCCGGCGATCGCGTGCACGAGGTAGGGGCGTTCCTTGTCGAGCTCGTTCGGGTTGACCACGAGCTGCTGCACCACCGTAGGCCACACGAAGACGCCCAGGACGTAGAGACCGGCCACGACCCCGAGCGCGATCGCCGGACCCTTGATGGCCGCCTTGCCCTCCTTCTTGGAGCCGATTCGCGCCAGCAGGTAGAGGGCCACCGCGACGCAGCCGGCGATGAGCACCCGATAGGAGATCAGGTTAGCGTTGACGTCGGTGTACGTCGCGCCGTAGGCCACGCCACGCTTGGAGAAGAGGATCTCGTACATCTCGACGCGGAAGCCCCAGGCGATGACGAGCACCACCACGGCGAGGGAGGCGAGCAGGTGCCCGCGCACGCCGCGCGACATGAGGGGCACGCGCCCTTCCACGGTGATGGCGCCCCGACTGACGTAGACCGCAGCGCAGAAGATGGTGCTGATCCCCATGAGGTAAACCAGCCACTCCTGGGTGAACTCGAGGGACGGCAGCACGAACAGGTAGAACCCGATGTCCCGCCCCAGGATCGGCTCGGTCTTGCCGAACGGCGTCTGGTGCAGGAGCTTGAGCAGGTCCTCCCAGTGCCGCGCCGCCCAGTAGCCCATGATCACGGCGACCACCAGCGCCGCTGCCACGACGAGGGGGGTGGTGACCTTCTTCACCACGTCCTTGATATCCACCTCGCCGCCTTCGGCGGTCGGAATGGTCCAGCTCTTGCGTGGCTTGCTGAGGCGCCGAATGAAGTGCACGTGCACGCCCAGCACAGCAAGCGCCAGCAGGCCGAACCCGATCGCCGAACCCAGCTTCGCCATGAGCGTGGTGGAGAAGACCGTGCCGAAGCCGAGCTGCACGAACCATTCGTACTCGGTCCAGAAGGTTGCGAGTCCGGCCAGGACGATGGCGACCGCCAGCAGGGCGATGGCCAGGGTGATGAGCTTCTTTTTCATGCCGTGACCTGTGCCTAGTGGCCTAGGGGACGAGCTTGTAGCCGTACCCGTAGACCGTGAGAATGTGTCGAGGGTTTTTGCTGTCGTCCTCGATCTTGCGGCGTAGTTTCACGATGAAGTTGTCCACCGTGCGATTGGTCGGCGCGGCCTGGCTCCCCCAGATCTTCTCCAGGATCTCGTCGCGCGAGACCGGCTCGTTGGCCCGCTCGTAGAGCAGCTTCAGCAGCTCCACCTCATAGAACGAGAGCGCGTGGGTCTTTCGGTTGCAGGACAGGGCGTGCTTCTTCAGGTCCACTTGGGCCGCCCCGATCTGGATCGCGTCCTCGCCCCCCGATCGCCGCTCGAGCCGCCGATAGATGGCGCTGATGCGTGCCAGCAGCTCGCCGACGCTGAAGGGCTTCGTGACGTAGTCGTCGGCCCCGGCCTCGAGCCCTCGGATCTTGTCCGCCTCCTGCCCGCGCGCAGACAGGATGATGATGGGCACCTGCTGGTTGCCGCGGCGAATCTCCTCGCAGGCCCGGTAGCCGTTGAGGTCGGGGAGCATGAGGTCCAGGATCACGAGATCGGGCCGCTCCTGCTTGGCGAGCGCGATCCCCTCTATGCCCGTGCAGGCCGACAACACGACGAACCCCTCGAACTGCATCGCGTCCCGCAGGCCGCGCACCATGTCCGGCTCGTCCTCGATCACGAGGACCTTTTTCGACTTGGCTCCGCTCATCGCGCTCCCCCCCGCTTGGGGATCGGCTCGGGCTCGGCGATGGGGAGGCTTACCTCGAAACTGGCTCCCTTGCCTAGCTCGCTCTCCACCCGCACGCGCCCATGGTGCGCCTCCACGATGTGCTTCACCAGGCTGAGGCCGATTCCCGATCCACGGGCCGAGCTGCCGCGGGCATCCTGCCCACGATAGAAGCGTTCGAAGATCCTGCGTTGCTCCTCCTTCGCGATCCCCGGCCCCTGGTCGGCGACCCGAAGGAGCACGCGACGCTCTTGCCGCTCGACCGACACGAGGATCTCCCCTCCCCGGACCGCACCGTACTTGAGGGCGTTCTCGAGGAGGTTCAGGAGCAGCAGCGTCAGCGCGCTCGCGTCGAAGAGGAGCTCCGGCAGGTCGGGCGCGACGCGGGTGGCAATCCGCACGCCCCCCTGCTCGGCGCGGTACCGGCAGAGCTCGACCACCTGCTCCACCACGGGCTCGAGGCGGCCGTGGCTGAACTGGTACGCAGCCTTACCCCGCTCGATACGTGCGAAGTCGAGCACGTTGTCGATGAGGGCGGTCAGGCGGTCGCTCTCGCGGGTGATGATCTCGGCGTACTCCTTACTGGCCTTGGGGTCCGAGGCGCCGCGAAGGGAGAGGAGCTCGCCGAACATCCGGATGAGCGAGAGCGGTGTCTTCAGCTCGTGGCTCACGTTCGAGATGAACTCGCTCTTGAGTTGATTCGCGCGGCGCTCCTTGCGGGCCGCCACGATGAGCACCGCCATGCCCACCAGAATGACGCTGAGCGAGGTCGCCACGAGCACCAGATCAGAGAGCTTCCGGGCGCGGGCCTGCCGACGGAAGGAGGCTATATCCCTCGGAGAAATCTGCAGTCGCCAGCGATACAGGGTCGTCGGGAACTGGGCTTCGAAGACCAGCTTGCTGTCCGAAAAGACGGGCCAGCCGTAGAGCACGCCCCCTCCTTCGTCCATCACGGCGATGGCCCGCGTCTCCTCCAGCTCCTTGAACTCCTCCCGGAAGATCTCGTGGATGATGTAAGGGATGTGATAGTTGAGCGCGATGTAGTAGTCGCGCCCGGCGCTGCGCCGGCGGATGTACGAGAGCAGGTAGCTCTTCGCACCATAGCTCGTGTGCAGATGCTTGTGCTCGTCGGGGGCGAGCTTGCCGAGCTCCAGGTCGGGGACGATCCGTCGGGCGAAGAGCTCGTGGAAACCGCGCCGCTCGGCCGGAGCCAGCTTGGCCACGAAGTGCACCACCTCCCGCTGGTCGTCGAGCACGATGACGCTCTGCACTGCGGGCGAGATGCGCACGATTCTGCGCCATAACTCCATGAATTCACGTGGATCGTCTAGACTCACGAGCTTGAAGAACGTCCGGTCCGTGTCCAGGATCACCTTCTCGATGCGGTCCACGAGCTTGAGCCCGAGGACCCGATTCGAGCTCTGCACCGACTCGGCGCTGCGCTCGGCCAGGCGGTTGGCGGACCGGTAGCTGTAGTAACCGAGGCCCAGCGCGGCCGCCAAGACTGCGGAAATAATGAAAAAGAACGCTGAGAATCTGGGGCGGTCGGCCATGGGGGCGCCGCGCGGAAGGCGGCCACGGGGCAGCCTGTTAGCACGAGGCGCCCACGCCAGCAAGGCCGCGGGGGCCTCGGCCGCGGGCCCGAAGCGGCCGCTCCAGCCTCGCCCAAGCGGCCCCGAGCGGCGCGAGTTACTTGCCACCTGTGCCAAGGTGTGTTACGGACCGAAGAAGGCTGGGGATTCGTGGAGAGCGTGCCCGAAGATATGGAATACATCTTTGAGGACGAAATGTTCGAGGCAGGAGGCGAGGCGGACGCCTATTGCACGAACTGCAAGACCGACACGACGCACACCGTCATCACGCGCTTCGAGGGGGAAATCCGAAGCGTGCAGTGCACGATCTGTCACACCACCCATTCGTTCCGCCCGCCGCGGGGGGAGGTGGACGACGACGTGCCCGAGCCGATGGCGGTCAAGCGACGCCAGACGCGCCAGAAGCCGAACTGGGCGGAGGCCATGCGGCACGCGAATGCCGATGCGGCCCGTGAGTACTCGCTGCGAGAAGGCTATACCGAGGGCGAGGTGATCGACCACCCCGTCTTCGGGTTGGGCTACGTGAGCGAGCTGGTCAGCGACACGAAGCTCGAGGCCGTGTTTCGTGACGGGCCGAGGATCCTCGTCTACAACCGACCCGACCTGGGAGGCGCTGCGCCGCGGCATACGGCCAAGACCGCCAAGGCCCTGGCCCGCGCCAAGGCTGCCATCCGCCGACTCCAGGAAGAGGCCGGGGTGACCCCGCCGGCCCCGCCGGCCGACCGCAAGGCCGCGGGAAAAGGAAAGAAGGGCGCGCCCACGGGACCGGCTGGAGCTCGCGGCAAGCCGGCTCGGGCATCCGAGGCCCCAGTTGTCGTGGCCCTGGACAAGCCCGCCGCCAAGGCAGTCGGCCCGGTAGCCGCGTCGGGACCCAGGGCCAAGCCGGCGCCCGCCGCGAAGACCAAGCCCGCCGCGACGGGTGCCAAGCCCACCGCGACGGGTGCCAAGCCCACCGCGACGGGTGCCAAGCCCACCGCGACGGGTGCCAAGCCCGCCGCGAAGGCCAAGCCCGTCGCGAAGGCCAAGCCCGTCGCGAAGGCCAAGCCCGTCGCGAAGGCCAAGCCCGTCGCGAAGGCCAAGCCCGTGGCCAAGACGGCCAAGCCCGTCGCGAAGGCCAAGCCCGTGACGAAGGCGGCCAAGCCCGTGGCAAAGGCCAAGCCCGCCGCGAAGACCACCAAACCCGCCGGCAAGGCCCAGGCCCCGAAGACCGGGAAGCCCACCGGCAAGGTCAAGCCCGGTGCGAAGGCCAAACCGGTCTCCGGGCGGCGCAAGGGCGCCGGCCGCTAGCCGACGATGTCAGGCCCCCTCGAGGCCGCGTACGACGGATACCTCGAGCGTTTCCAGCGGGAAGCGGGGGACGCGCAGGTCGGCGGGTACGTGAAGTGCCGCGGCCGCCTCATCAAGAAACTCTCCTTCGAGGAATTCTGCAAGCGCTGGGAAACGTACCATCAGGTGCGGAAGACCTACGACCGCATCCTGGCACAGGGCGACACCGTCAACGACGCGCTCGTGAAGATCCTGGACGAACACGCCGCCGAGCTGCTGCTCAAGGTCTGATCGTCCCGCCGGCCGCAGGACGCCGACCGACCGGCGAAGCGCGAGGAACAGGGCCATGGCTAGCAAGGGCAAGTCCCGTTCGCGCCGCGAGCCCACGAATCTCCTGACGAGCGTCGTGCTCGTCATGCCCCTGCTCCTCTTCTATCAGGTCGGCGTGATCTTCTCCGACACCATGAACGGGGCAGACCTGATCACGCAGCAGGTCCTCCGCCTGCTCGGCTCCCGGGGCTATATCTGGTTTCAGCTCGGCCTCGGGGCGACGCTCGTGGCGCTCGTCCTCTACCTCCGACGCACGCAGCAGTTCGAGCTGCGTCAGTTCATCCCGGTGCTGCTCGAGAGCGGCATCTACGCCCTGACCATGGGCACGTTGATCATCTTCCTCATGGTGGATCTTCTGCATATCGACCCGCGCCTCGCGGCGGGAGGTCCGCTGCGAAATGCCGGCGTCTTCGACCGACTCGTCATGTCCGTCGGCGCAGGGGTCCACGAAGAGCTCGTCTTCCGCCTCGTCCTCCTCGGAGGGCTGGCCTGGATCGGAGAACGGGGGCTCGGCCTCAAGCGGTGGCTCGCCATCCTCGTCGCGTTCGTCGTGAGCTCGCTCCTCTTCTCGGCGGCGCACCACGTGGGCTCGCTGGGAGAGCCGCTTCGCCTCGGAGTCTTCACCTACCGCACCATCGCCGGGCTCTTCTTCGCGGCGCTGTTCCAGTTTCGCAGCTTCGCGATCGCGGTCTACACCCACGCCCTCTACGACATCTACGTGTTGATCTGGAGCTGACGGCGACGCCCGTCACCGGCGGCGGCCCCCCTTCCGGACCCGTTTCGCGGCACGCGCCGGAACGACCGCGCTCTTGCTCGGCCCGGTCACCACGCCGGCCTGCCGCACGGGGCCCAAGCGCTTCTCCGCCGCAGGAGACATCTCCTCCGGCTTGATGAGGGCCACCACGCGCCCCCGCTCGTCGAGGTAGCGGCGGGCGGCGCGCCGCAGCTCTTCGGCGGTCACGGCTTGGATCCCGGCCGGGTAGTCGCGGTAAGCCCGATACCCCAGACCGTGCGCCTCGTGCAGCGCCAGGTGCGTGGCGAGGTTCGCCTTCCGCTGGAGCGAGATCTCGTGCACTCCCACGAGGTAGCGCTGGGCGCGCTTCAGCTCGGCGGCGGGCACGAGTTCCTCGCGCAGGCGCGCGACCTCGCGCTCGACCGCGCGCAGGGCGTCGGCCAGGTTCTCGGGGCTCATCGCCGCATACACGGCGACGTAGCCGGGGTCGATCCCCTCCTCGGAAAAGGCGTTCACCCGGTAGGCGATCCCCTTCCGGTCCCGAAGCTCGGCGTAGAGCCGACCGCCGCTTCCCCCGAGGATCTGGGTGAGCACCTCGAGCGTGAAGCGATCCCGATGGTCGAGCGTGGTGCCCGGATAGCCGACCGCCAGGTGCGCCTGCTCGCGGCGCAGATAGCTGACCGCCGTCTCGGGAGCGTGTCGACCGCTCTCCTTCGGCACGGCCACCTCCGGCGCCGCTCGGCGCGCCACCGCGCCGAAGAGCGTCTCGAACTTGCGAGCCACCTCGGCGGGATCGACGTCTCCCACCACGGCCAGGACGAGCTGGCTCGGGTGGTAGTGGCGGCGATAGTGTCGCGCGAGCTGGTCACGCCCGAGGCGCGAGATCGACCGCACCGTGCCGAGGGCGGGCAAGCGCAAGGGGTGCCGCCGAAACATCTTTCGCAGGAGCAGCTCGACGGTGAGCGCGCCGAGGTTCTCCTCGCGAGCGCGAACCTCGGCCAGCAGCTCACGCCTCTCGCGCTCCAGCTCCGCCTCGGGAAACGCCGGCGCGAGGAGGCAGTCGGAGAGGAGCTCGAGCGCCCGCTCCCAGTGCCGCGAGAGGACCTCCGCGCGCAGACCGAAGCTGTTCCTCCCCGCGTAGCCGCCGAGGTCCCCCGCCATCGCGTCGAAGGCCTCGCGGAGCTGGCTCGCCGAACGCGTCGCCGTACCGCGACCGAGGAGCTCTCCGAGCAGCGTCGTGATCCCGGCCGTCGCCTCGCTCTCGTAGCGCATCCCGCCCGCCCAGGCCGCGCGAAAGGCCACGAGAGGCGCGGTGCTGTCGCGGAGCACGACCAGACGCGCCCCGTTCGCCAGCGTCACCCGCGCGACGGGATCGGCGGAACGCACGTCCTTGGCTGCGGCCCGTGCCGCCGCGCCCCCGGCGTGCGTTGCGGCGGCCTCGAGCTCCGACACGAGCCGGGGCGTGCTCTTCGGACCGAGGACGGCCACGGTCAGTCGCTCGGGACGCAGGTAGCGCGACGCCACCGCGCGAAGTCCAGCTGGCGTGACGTGGGCCACTCGCCGCTGATACTCCTCGTCGAAAGTCAGGTCCCCGACCACGACCTGGAAGGTGCCCAGGCGACGGGCCAGTCCCTCCGCGGTCTCACGCTGGTAGACCGCGTCGCTCTCCACGACGGTCTGCGCTCGCTCCAGCTCGGCGGTCGGCACTTCCTCCCGCGCCAGGGCGAACACCTCGGAGCAGATGGCCCGCACGGCGTCCACGACTCGATCCGCCTCGGCGGTGGCGCCGATGACGAGCAGCCCCGGGTTCCGCGGCGTGAAGGCATACGCGTAGACGCTCGAAACGAGCTGCTGCTCGCGCTGCACCTTGCGGACGAGCCGCGAGCGCTCCCCCTGACCGAGGAGGATGGCCGCGAGGTCCAGCGCGGGCGTGTCCGGATCCTTCAAGGGCGGAACGTGGAACGCGAGCGAGAAGTGCACCTCGCGCTGCGCTCTCGCGCGCACCGCCACCCGGAGTCGCCGCTGCTCCGGCTCCTCGGCCCGTACGACCCGCTCGGGAGCCGCGCCGCCTGGACGCCCGAAGAGCCTGCGCACGCGCGCCAGTGCGCTCTTGGCCTCGAAGTCGCCCACCAGCACGAGGGTCATGTTGGCCGGGGTGTAGTGCCGGCGATGAAACGCCGCCACCTCCCTCGCGGTCAGCTTGCGAAGCTGCTCGGCCCGGCCGATCACCGGGAGACGGTAGGGGTGGCGTCGAAAGGCCGTCGCGAAGAGCTCCTGGGAAAGGACCCGCCCCGGGGCGTCCTCTCCCTCCTTGATCTCCTCGAGAATGACCTTCAGCTCCTTGTCCAGCGCCTCGGCATCGATCCGCGCGTCGAGAACCGCGTCGGCCAGCACCTCGAGCCCCTTGCCGAAGAAGCGGCTCGCCATCACCACGTGAAAGACGGTCTGGTCGAAGGAGGTCCAGGCGTTGAAATCGCCCCCCGCGGCTTCGATCTCGCGGGCCGCGTCTCCGGCCGCGCGCCGTTTCGTGCCCTTGAAGACCATGTGCTCGAGCACGTGAGCCAGGCCCGAGGGCCCGTCGCCCGCGTCGGCGCTCCCCACGTTGACCCAGACCTGCGCCGCGACAACGGGAGCCCCCCGACTCTCGAGCAGGACCACGCGCAAGCCGTTGTCCAGGGTTCGGAGCACGGGCGCGGACCTCCTGTTCGGCGCGTCTGTCGGCGTCGCGCGTCCGAGGAAGCAGCCGCTCTGTCCGACGAGCAGCACCCCGGCGACGAAACCGACTCTGCGACATCGGCCTCCCCGGAGGCCGCGCGCTGCCTCGCGCGCTCCCTCCTCGGGCGACCGTTCTGACGACGCTCTCACCCTCACCGCGCTCATGAGTGCCACAGGGCTCTGACGCCCGTCAATCCACCGCGCGGGGCACCGTTCGTTGCGCCACGAGAAAATCGCGTGATAAAGTTGTCCTTCTCCGTCGTCGACGCGGTCCCCCTTCGCTGGTCGCTCGCCAGGCGTGGGGCGTCCTCGAGGTGGACGCGGCCGGCAGCGGGCGGAGCAGGTCTCGTGAATCCCAGCATCGAACAGCACCTCGCCGTGTTTCGTCGCGACCCGAGCGACGCCGATGCCTTCGGGGCGCTCCGCCGCTACTACCAGGCGCAGAACCTCCTCTCCGAGCTCGGCGCGCTCTACGAACGCCACGCGGCCCACCTGCGCGAAGGCACGGCGGCGGCGGACCTCCTGTGGCGTGCGGCCGAGGTCTACCAGCGCGGCGAGGATCTCGAGGCCGAGCTGCGCGCTCTCCGGAAGGCCACGCTCTTCGACCGGGGTCACCGACGGGCGCTCGAGCGCCTGCGCCAGCTCGCCGAGCAACGCGAGCGGTGGGCCGAGCTGGTGTGGATCCTCCAGCTCGAGATCGAGGCGCTGATGGAGGCTGGCCTGGAGGTGAAGCGCCAGGCGCGGCTCGAACACCAGCTCGCCGAGATCTGGGAGCACCGCTACGGGCGCCTCGACCGGGCGATCGTGCACTATCAGCGGGCGTTCAAGGCCGACCCGCAGCAGGTCGCAGCCGTCGAGGCCGGTCGCCGCATCTACGCCGCCACGGGGCAGTGGAAGATCGTGGCTCAGCTCTACCAGGTGGAGCTGGCCACGACGACCGACGCCCGACGCCGCGTGGAGCTGCTCACGGAGATCGCGACGATCCACCGCCACAAGCTGGGCGACCTCGAGGGCGCCGCGAAAAGCTACGCCGAGGCGGTGCAGCTCCGCCCCGGAGACGAACCCCTGATGGAGGACCTGGCGGAGATCTACGCCTCGCCGGAGTGGCCGCTGCCCGGCGGGCTGGACCAGGCGGCGAACCTCCTGCTCCAGGTAGCTCAGCGGCGCTACGCCCGCGGCGACCGCGACGGGGCTATCGGCTACCTGCGCCGGGCGCTCGGGGCCGACCCCGACAATCCCGCGGCCGCCTCCCGCCTGGAGCGCGCCTACGAGGAGTCGAATCGGTGGGAGGAGCTGGACCGGCTCTACCGGCAACGGCTGGCCACCGCCACCACGGTCGAGGCGGCGGAGCTGCAGATGCGTCGCGCCGAGCTCCTCGAGAGGAAGCTCGGCGACCGCCAGGGGGCGAAGGCCTGCTACGAGGCGATCCTCGCGCACGAGCCCCTCGGAGGCCCGGCCTCCTCGCGCCTCAAGGAGCTCTACCGAGCCGACGGCGACCACGCCAAGCTCCTCGGGCTTCTCCGTGGTTCGCTCGACGCTCTCCAGGATCGCGCTCAGAAGGCGCGCGTGATGCTCGAGATGGCGCAGCTCCACCGCGACGCGCTCGACGAACCCGACCGAGCGGCGGAGCTCCTGCACGAGGTGCTCCAGCTCGAGCCCGGCAACCGCAAGGCCCACGACGCCTATCAGAGCTACTTCCGGGAGAAGGGCGACCACCGCAATCTCGCCGAGCTGCTCCGGTTCGCCGCGCAGTGGGCCGCCGAGCACAAGGCCCCGGCCGTCGAGGTCTGCGCCCGCCTGGAGGAGCTCGCGGAGGTCTGCGAGCGCGACCTCGGGGACCTCCCCGGAGCCCTCGAGGCCTGGCAGCAGCTCGCTCACCTTCACCCGGATCAGCAGCGCTCGGCGGGCGCAGTGCACCGGCTGGCGGCCAGGCTCCAAGCCTGGCACGCGCAAGCCGTGGCTCTGCAGCGCGAGGCGGCCGGCGCCGTCTCCCCGGCTCACCGCCTGCAGGCGCTCCGGCGTCTGGCACAGGCCCACTGGGAACGGCAGGTCGACCCGCTCGGAGCGATCGCCGTGCTGCGCGAAATCCTGCAGCTCGCACCCGACGACGAGCAGGCGCTCGCCCTCCTCGCCGCGCTCTACGAGCGCGAGGGCGACCTCCCCGCGCTGGCGGCGACGCTGAAGCAGCAGCTCGAGGGTCTCTTGCCGAGGCCCGACCGCATCGCCGCGCTCCGCCGGCTCGCAGAGCTCTCCACGGGCCCCCTCGACCGTCCGAAGGACGCCATCTGGGCCTACGGGCACCTCCTCGAGCTGGCCCCGCACGACCAGCAGGCTCTCGACCGCCTGCAGGGCTTGCTCGAACGCTCGGACGACTGGCCGCAGCTCGTTCGCGTTCTAGAATATAGGCTCCAAATGGCCCGGACGGAGCTCGAGAGGGTCGAGTCCATCCGCGCCCTGGCCCGGCTCACCGACACCCGGCTCGAGGATCTCCGACGCGCCACGGCCTACTGGGAGGACGTGGTCACGCTCGCCCCGGGCGACGCGGAGGCGCTCGCCGCGCTCTGCCGACTCTACGCGGCGACCGGGGAACCCGAAGCTCTCATCCGCTCCCTCCGGAGCCGACTTGCGCTCTGTCCCGAGCTCGGCACCGCCGAGCGAGCAGCGCTCCTCAAGCAGCTCGCCACCGTCGCCGAGAACCAGCTCGACGCACGCGACGTCGCGATAGACGCCTACGAACAGCTCTCGCGGCTCCTCCCCGCCGATCGGGGCGCCCTCGACGCTCTGGCGCGCCTTTACGGACAGCAGGGACGCCTGCCGCAGCTCGCCGAGATCGTCGGTCGGCAGCTCGACCTGGCCGATGACGAGGAGGAGAAGCTCGCCCTCGCCTTTCGCCAAGTGGACCTCCTCGAGGAGAAGCTCGGCGAGCCCGAGGCCGCGGAGCACGTCTACCTGCGCATCCTCGACACCATCGCTCCCGGCGACGAGGAGGCCCACCGCCGGTTGAAGCAGCTCTATCTGCGCCGCGGCGACTGGCACAAGGCGGTCGAGATCGCCGAGCGCGAGCTCTTCCTCACCCCGGTCACCGCCGAGAACGCCGGCGACCGGCTTCGCCTGGCCCTCGAGATCGCGGCCCTCTGGCAGGACAAGCTGGCCGACGAGCAAGCCGCCACGCTCGCCTACGAGCGCGTCCTGCTCGTCAGCGCGGACCACCCCCAGGCGCTCCTGGCCCTGAGGCGCCTGTATCACCGCGTCGGGGCGCCGACGAAGCTCCTCGAGCTCGCCACCGCGATCTACGCGGCGCTGCCGGAGGGGCGCGAGCGACTCGTCCTGCTCATCGAACTGGCGCAGCTCTGCGAGCAGCAACTCTCCGACCCCGACCGCGCCTTCGAGTGGTATCGGCGGGCCTTCGACCTCTTCCCCGAGGACCAGTCGACGCTCCCGCAGCTCGAGCGCCTCGCGCAGGCGCACGAGCTCTGGGAGGAACTCTACGCCGTCTACACGGAGGGGCGGCGACGCGCCGCAGAGCCCGAGCTCGTGCTCTCGCTCTCGCAGCGCATGGCCAAGGTCGCCGAGGAGCGGCTGGGGGACCCGGCCCTCGCCTTCCAGGCCTACCTGCAGGCCCTCGCCTCCGACCCCGACGTGGAGGTTCTCCTGCCGGAGCTCGAGCGCCTCGCCGAACCCGCCGGCCAGCAGAGCGAGCTCGCCGCCGTCTACGAACGCATCCAGGGGACCGGGCGGTCGCGGGATCAGCGCATCGCCTCCCTCCACCGGCTCGCGGAGCTGGCGGAGACGGCGCTCGGCGACCCGCACAAGGCGCAGGAAGCCCTCGTCCAGCTCTACGCACTCGACCCGGAGCCGGAGATTCTCTTCGACATCGAGCGCCTCGCCGCGCAGACCCACCACTTCGAACCGGTCCTGGCCCTGCACCGGCAACGCCTCGAACACACCGCAGCTGCCGGGAGCCGCCTCGAGATCCTCAAGCATCTGGCCTGGCTCCACGAGGGTCGGCTCAAGGACCCGCACCACGCCTTCCTGACCCTCCTCGAGGGGCTGGCGCTCGATCTGGACGACCCGGAGCTGCGACCCGAGCTCTTTCGCCTCGCGCGCTTGCTCGCCACCGCTCCCGCCCCGGCGGCGCCCTTCGCCCCGCCGGGCCCGCTGGTCATCGCACCCTCCCGGCCCGAGCGCCCGGAGAACACGCTCGAGGTGGAGGACGAGGAGATCCTCGAACTCGACCCCTCCCTCGCGGAATCACAGCCCGAGATTCCGGTGCTTCGCACCTCGCCGCCCCCCATGCCGGCGCCCCCGCCCCTCCCTCCGGAAAGCGAGGGATCGTTCGTCATCGCCACGTCGCGCCCCCGGCGGGAGGACAGCACCGTGGAGCTCTCGGGCTCGGAGGTCGTCGAGGTCGGACGTGTCATGGCGCGTTTGCGCGGCGCCGACGGTCGCGCGCCCACGAGCCCTGCCCCCAAGACCGAGGCGGCCGCGTCCCGCGAGGTGGCCCCCTTCGATCCATGGCTCCGCTGGGCCCAGGCCTACCGCCAGCTGCCGGCGCCCGACCGCGCGGCTCGACGCAGGCACCTCTGGGCCGAAGCCGCGCTCTGGGAGGAGGGCCCGAATAACGCAGACCGGGCCTTCTCGGCGCTCACCGAGGCGGCCCTCCTCGAGGTGGAGCACCCCGAGGCGGAGGAGCGCCTCGTCGCGCTCGCCCAGCGCGCCGACCGACCGGATCGCCTGGTCGAGGCCTACCACCGGCTGCTCGACCACGCGGCCGAGGCCCCCGTCCTGCTGCGCCTGCACCTGCATCTGGGAACGCTCCTCGCCGAGCACGGCAACCCCGCCGCCGAGACGCACTTCGCCGCCGCCCTGGCGCTCGACGTGACGAACCGGGAGGCCGCGCAGCGGCTGCGCCAGCTCCTGCAACAGCAGGGGCAATGGGCCAAGCTCGCCGCGCACAACGAGCGGCAGCTCGAAGCGCTCCGACCGCAGCTCACCGCGGGAGAACGGGCGGCCCGGCTACGGGAGCTCGCGGACCTCTACGAGTACGAACTCGACCTCTCCTTCGAGGCGGCCGAAGCGCTTTCCCGTCTCACCATCGAGGATCCGCAGGACCATCGCAGTCGCACGCGTCTCGCGAACCTCTACGAGAAGCTCGGGCTCTGGCCCCGCCTCATCGAGGTCCTCGAGACGCTCCTGGCTCGTCCCGGCGACCGCGAGACCCAGGTGCACACGGGTCTGAGGCTGGCCCGCACCTTCGAGGTGGAGCTGGAGCTGCCGGACCGAGCCATCTCGGCCTACGAACGGGTCCTCGAGCTCGACCCCGCCGAGCCCGAAGCGCTCGAGGCGTTGACGCGGCTCTTCGCCAAGCACGACCACCCCCAGGAGCTGCTCGCCATCCTGCGCAAACGAACGGTGATCGTCGAGCACGACGAGGCGCAGCTCCGCCCGCTGCTGGTGCAGCTGGCCCGCGCGCTCGAGGAGAGCGGCCAGGCGGCGGAGGCCGCGACGCTCCTCCAGCGCGCGCGCGAGATGGGCCCTCTCGATGCCGACGTCGAGGAAGGGCTGGCTCGGGTGCTCGTCCGCGCGGGGCAGGCCGACGGCGCGATCCGCTTGCTTCGAGACCAGGTCGAGCGAGCGCGCCTCGAAGGTCGGCCCTCTACCGACGTCGCCGCGCTCCTCGTACGGCTGGCTCGCCTGCAGGCGGCGCAGCTCAGAGAGCCCGCCGCGGCGCGTGTGACCCTCGAGGAGGCGCTCGCCGCATCTCCGGGCCACGAGGAGGCGCTCCTCGAGCTCAGCAAGCTGGCCCAGCGGGAAGAGCGCTGGCCGGACTACGTGGAGCTCGAGCTCGAGCTGGCCGAGCGCACGAGCGACCTCTCCCTTGCGGTCGATCGGCTCCTCCGTGCCGCCGCCGTCCTGCAGGCCGCCGGGGACTCGAGCGGCGCCGTGCGGCTCTTCGAGCGCGTCCTCGTGCTCGACGGGCGAAACGCGACCGCCGTCGACGCGCTCCTCGCCCTCTGCGGAGAGCTATCGGACCGGCGCGAGCAGCTCTTGCTCCTGCGTCGCGACCTCTCGCACGACGCTTCCGAGCGCGCGCGCCTGACGACCGAGCTCGCGGCGCTCGTTCGTGCGCGGGGGGCGGAGCCCGCCGAGGTCGCGGGACTCCTGCAGCAGGCTCTCGAACATTCGCCCGACTGCGTCCCGGCCCTCGACGCGCTCTCGGACCTCTACCTCTCCCTCGGCCGCGTCGAGGCCGCGCGCGGCGTCCTCGAGGGCGCGATCCGACGGCTCGAGGGAACCGCCACCGGTCGCACGGCGGGTCCCCTCTACTATCGCCTCGGGGACCTGTTCGAGCGCATGGGTCGGGCGGAGGAGGGCTACACCCACCTCATGGAGGCGCTGCGGCTCCAGCCGCGAAACCTGCTGCTGCGCCTCGCCGTGGGCCAGAATCGCTTTCGCGCGCATCGCTGGCGGGAAGCCCTCCGCCACCTGCGGGAGGCGCTCGAGCACCCGGAGGCCGCGGTCCACGGCCCCGTCGCCGCGGAGGCGCTCTACTGCGCGGGGCAGTGCGAGCGGCGGCTGCGTCGGCCGGAGCGCGCCCTCCCCTACTTCGAGGCGGCGGTGGCTCTCTTCGAAGACCACGTTCCGTCGCTCAAGGAGCTGGCCAACGCCGCGCTCGAGGCGGGGCAGGTCGCGAAGGCGGCAGCCCTCATGCGCCGCGTCGCGCTGGCGACCACGGAACGCGCCGAACGGCAGCGACTCCTCCGCTCACTCGCCACGCTCTACCTCGCGCGGCTAGAGGACCGGCGGCAGGCCGCCGAGTGCTACGTGAGAGTGCTCGCCGAGCTGCACCCCGACGACCCGGGCCGCACCGAGTGTCTGGAGGAGATGCTCCCCACGCTCCGCGACGCGGGCGAGCACTCCGCCGCGGCCCGCGTGGCGGCCGCCCTCGCTGCGGCGCTGGAGGAGATCGCGCGGCGCGTGGCCCTGCTCCTCGTGGCCGCGAGCGAGCACGACGCCGGAGGAGAGTTCGCGGAGGCCGACGCGCGACGCCGGGCCGCGCTCGAGCTCGACCCCACCTGTACCGAGGCGGCCGAGGGCCTCTGCCGGGGGCTGCAGGCGCAGGGGCGGCACGCGGCGGTGGTCGAGCTCCTCACCTCGCACCTCGCAGCGCTTCCCCCGGTGCGAACCCCCGAGCAACGGCGACTCCGCGCCCAGCTCTACGAGGCCCTCGGGCGGGCGCACCGCGCGCAGGGCCAGACGGCGCACGCCATCTGGGCCCTCGAGAAGGCCGTGCAGCTCGAGGAGGACGCGGGGCTGCGGCAGGAGCTCCTCGTGCTCTACGAGCTCCACCCCGAGCGGGCGGCCGAGGCCCTGGCCAACCACCGCGCCCTCGCCCGCGACGTGGAGCGCATCGAGTCCTTGCGGGCGGTGGCCCGCGCCTCGGAGGACTCGGCTCCCTACCGCGCGTACTGCATCTACCAGGTGCTGCGCGCGATGGACCAGCTCGACGAGGCGGGCGAGCGCTTCCTCACCGGGTTCGTGCCCAAGGACCTCGACGTGAACGTGCCGTACCCGGGAGAGCTCCCCGAGGCCGAGCGGCGGGCCCTCGTCGCGCTCCCCGGGCTCGCGGACATGCGCGAGGTCTTCGTCACGCTCTGGGAGGCTGGGCCGGCGCTCCTCGCGCGGCAGCTCGCAGACTTCGGTCTCGACCCCGCGAGCCGCGTCTCTCCCGTCGCCGACCACGACCTAGCGAAGGTCTTCTCCGCTGCGGCGCGAGCGCTCGGCATCAGGCAGACCGCGCTGCACATCGGTCCGGACGACGAGAAGTCCACCCGCGTCCTTGCCGTCGCACCGCCGGTGCTCGTGGTGACGCCCCAGGTCGCGCAAGCCTTCTCCGTCGGCGAGCTGCGCTTCGTCCTCGGACGTGCGCTCGAGCTGAGCCAGTCCGCCTGCGTGCTCGCCGCCGCGCTTCCCCGCGCCGAGCTGGCCCAGCTCCTCGCCTCGGTGCTGCGCGCCTTCCATCCGCGGCACGTGAAGCACAAGGCGCCCACGCTGGAGGCCCGCGTGCAGGCCGAGGAGCTGAAGCGAGCCTTGCCCTACAAGGTGGCGCGCAAGCTCGGCGACCTCTTCCGCGAGCGCCCCGACCTCGCCTTCGACACCGGGGCCTACCGCACGGCCCTCGGCCTGACGGCCAACCGCGTGGGACTCGTGCTCTCGGGGGACCTGTCGCTCGCCCTGAGGCAGCTCGCGCAGGAGGAGCCCGCGCTCGCGGGGCGCCCGGTCTACCCGGATCAGCTCCGGGCCTCTTTCGCCGTGCGGGACCTGCTGACCTTCGCCGCGAGCGAGGAGTACTACCTCTGCCGGGCCAAGCTGGGTCTGGCGGACTGAGCGTTCTAGAAGGCTCGCGCTATTTCAGGACGCGCCGAATCTCGTCGTCGACGCGCCGCTTGAGCGCCGCGGGGTCTGCCGTCTGCGCCGCCGTCGAACTCCCCGCGGCACGCGCCGCCGGCCCGAGCCCCGCCCGCGTCCGGGCCGCCAGGAGCGGCTCGAGGAGCTGCGCAGGGAGCGCCTGGATCCCGCCGAGCTGATGCGCCACGAGCGCCACCTTCGCCAGGTGTTCCACGAGCTCCATCCGGAGATAGGCCTGCTCCAGGTCGACGCCGCAGCAGAGGGCCCCGTTGCCGGCCAAAAGCAGCGCGTCGTATTCCGTGACGTAGCCCGAGAGCACCTGCGCGGCCTCGCTCCCCGGCGCCGTGAGGGGCACCGTCGGAACCTCGGGGCCCAGGCTGACCACCGCTTCGGGGAGAAACGGCCGATCGAGCCCCACCCCCGCCACGCCGAATCCCGTGGCCGTGGGCGGATGCGCGTGGAGCACGGCCTGCACGTCCGGCCTCCCGTGGTAGTAGGCCAGGTGCAGCCCGAGCTCCGAGAAGGGTCGCCCCTTTCCCGAGAGCACCTTGCCCGACGCATCCACGACCAGCATCGCCTCGGCGGAGAGCCCCCCCTTCGAGACCCCCGTAGGGGTGCAGAGCAGGCGCTCTCGCGGCAGGCGGAGCGAGAGGTTCCCGTCGTGGTTGGCCACCCACCCTCGCTCCCAGACCCGGTGCGAGAAGGCGGCGAGCTGTTGCCGGAGCTGAAGTTCGCTCTGCATCAGACGCTCGCGTCCACCCGGTCCACGATCCCCACGATCACCGACCGGACCGGCAGGACCTTGGCCTGGAAGAGCTGCCGGGCCCCGTTCCCTTCCGAGAGGACGAGGACGGTGTCCCCCTCACCCGCCTGGACCCGGTCCACGGCCAGAAAGCTCTGCCCCTGCTCGACGCCGCGCTCGTCCACCGGCTGCACCACGAGGAGCTTCTGCCCGGCGTAGGCCGGGTGCTTCGCGGTGGCGACCACCGTGCCGGCGACCCGACAGATCTTCACCGCTTCACCGCCAGCTGATCCACGATGCCGATGATCGCCGCGTCTACCGGCACGAAGGTGTTCTCCAGCGCCTGGGCCGCCTCCCGCGACTGGGTCAGGTAGACGAGCTCGCCCGGTCCCGCCCGCACGGTGTCCACGGCCACGAGCGGCTCGCCCGTCGGCTCTTGCCGGTGGTTCAGGGGCTGCACCACGAGGAGCTTCTGCCCCTCGAGGCCCTGGTACTTCTGCTCGGCGACCACCGTGCCGATCACCCGTCCGAGATACACGCTTGGCTCCTCGACGAAACGATCCAGGTATACGGCGCCCCCGCCCCTCGCGTCAATTGCTCGCCTCCGACGGGCAGGAGCCCGGCGTGCAGCGCACCGTCTTGCGCTTGGCTCCCCTCCGATAGAGGACGTCGGTGCACTTGTTCTCTGGATCGGCGTGGTGCGTGCAACCCTCCCGCCACCATCCATCCTTGTCCCCCCGTACGTACCGGCCGCGCTGCGTCTCCTCCCCGTGCACACCGTGGGTCGTGCACCAGCCGTGCTTCTCGTCCGCGTCGTAGTCGCAGACCTCCGACTCCTCCCCGGTGTCCTTGTCGTAGGTCGTCCAGGTGCCCGCCTTCTGGTCCTTCTCGTAGCCGCCGAGCTCCTCCGGCCTGCCGTCCGCCCGATAGCGCCCGTAGTAGCCGTGCTTCTCGCCGCTGGGCCGCTCGCACCACTCCTCGCGCTCGCCGCTATCTTCTTTCTGCCGCTTGAAGCGCGTGCCCATCGGACACGGCGGCCGCCCATCCAGGCTGCCCACCCGAAACTCCGGAACCGCCCTGTCGAGCGCTCCCGCGGCGAGTGCCCCGAGCAGCCGGAGCTCCGAAACGCAGATCTCCCGCCACCGGCGCTCCGTCCCCGCGACGACCTCGACGATCTCGAAGCGCCACTCGCGTGCGGTCCCCTTGACGGGCAGGCGCTGCAGCCCACGCTGCTCGATGTCGAGGGTGAGCTCCCCGACGGGCCGGCCATCGGCCACCACGCGCAGTCGCTTGATGCGGTAGTTGCCGAGGAAGAGGTCTCGCTTCCCCTTATTCGACGCGAAGCCGGCAGTGAGCTCGACCGCGCTCACACGCCTCGGCCCAGGGAGCCGCACGGCGACCCACGCCCCTGCGAGGTCGCCGCTCCGTCCGTTCCAGGCCGTGTCGAGCGCCCCGTCCACGAGCTGCCGCGGGTGGATCCGAGGGTTGCTCACCGCCGATGAGACGGCGATCACCACGCCCTTCTCGCTCCGCAGCAGGTCCACCTCGCCGCGTGGCGATCCCTTCTCCGCTCCGGCGAGCCGGGCGCAGGCGAGAACGATCATCGCCGCCCCGACACACCAAGACACCCGCCCCCCGAGCCCGCGCACCATCATCCGCGCGAGCCCTCCGTCCCCGCCGCCGGCAACGGGACCTCGGTCGGGATCGCCCCGTACATCTCCTCAGGGTGCTCGAGCCACTGCCGGAGCGTCCGCGCCATCACGGCGGCGTGATAGCCGTCGATGAAGCGGTGGTCGAAGGTCGCGTTCACCTTCATGACCTTGCGAATCACGACCGCCCCGTCCTCGACGACGGGGTGCTCGCGCACCGCCCCGGTGGCGAGCAGGATCGGCACCCGCGAGTAGGGCACGAGCGGCGCGTAGGCCATGTCCAGCCCGAGGCTGCCGATGTTGGTGATCATCACCGAACCGAACGGGTCCTTCGGAATGCCCGCCCACCGCAGGTCGAGGTTGAGCGCGTAGGCCAGAAAGCTCACCGAGCGGAGGAAGAAGTTCAGCAGCAGGCTGGGGATGAAGCGCACGAGCCCGCGACCGCGCTCGAGCTCGGGGTCGGTGCGCTGTCGCACCGCCGCCACCTTGCGCTCGGTCTCATCCACGATCTCGAGCAGGTTCTTGTCCGCCGCGTCCTGGATCGTCACCCCGGAGAGGTCGATCTTGTCCTCTCCCTCGTCGGTCATCGCCACCTGCATGAAGATGCCGATGCGCTTGCGCAGGTAGATCTTGTTGAACCGCAGGATGGCGTTGGCGTCGGGCATGCGCCGGAGCGTCTCCGCGACCGCGCGCGCCAGCAGGTGCGTGACGGTGAGCCGACGGCCGGTGGCCTCGCGAAAGGCCTCGATGTAGGCCACCGCGCGATCCATCGTCACTTCGATGGTTCCGTAGACGGAGGGGTCGTAGGCGGTCCGCCAGGTGCCGATGGCCATGCGCCTGAAGATCGAGACGTGACGTTTCGGCTCGAGCTCCAGGTTCGGCATGCCCCGACCTCCCTCCCGCCGGCGCCCCCGCTAGAAGCGAGCCTGCGCCGTGATTCCCGCGCCGAAGCGCAGCGCGTCGTCGAAGATACGCGTCTTGGACAGGTCCGGATTGATGCGCAGGACGCTCGCGTTGTTGTCCAGGGTGATGAAGGCGAAGCCCACCAGCGTCAGGATCGACGAGGCGTGCCAGCGGAGCGACACGCGGCTCTGCACGAGCGGAACCCGGGACTCCCCCTCCGGCAGGATGTCCGGCCGCCCGTTCGCGCGGATCACGATCGTGTTCTCGCCGATCACGGTCCGCGGAGCGTTCGAGCCCACGGCCTGAGCCGTCAGCTGCGTCTTCACTGCCGCGGGGAGCTCTACCCCGAACTGCACCCCCGGGGTGAGCCCGAGGCGCGCAAAGTGATAGTCCACCGAGAGCGCCCCGAAGATCTGCGGCGAGACCTCCGCGTCCTTCGGGAAGGACTGGAAGGGGACGAAGCTCGGCGTCTCCAGCAGAATGAACTGCAGGCTGCGATAGACGCCCGTCAGGTTCACCCGCAGGTACTTCCACTGCAGGCGCGCGTCGAGCGCGCCCGCGGTGGCCCACTGCACCGTCGTGGCGCCGTAGCGGTCGGGGTCGGCCAGGGTCTGCGCGATCGCGTTGGCCTCGAACGCCACGCGCCAGCTGACTCCGCCCGCCGGGTTGTAGGTCGGGCGCGTGCCCAGCTGCTCGATGAACTCCGGGTCGTTGCGCAGCAGCCTCAGGTCCGAGGAGAGCCCGACCTTCAAGCCGCGCCCGTAGGCCACACGCGCCGAGAAGCCCGTGGCGGTCACCAGCTCTCCCGCCACGTCCTTGATCGGATTCTCGGCCATCTGAATGTGGGCGCCGGAGAGGTCGATGCTCAGCCCGTCGATCGGCTGGACTCCGACCCCGGCCAGGGCGCTATAGAAGGTCTCCAGCTCCTCGGTGGTAATCGTCAGGCCCTGCTCGTCCTTGGACTCGCGCGGCGCCGTCGACGCGGGGACGAACTTCATCCCGCCCCACCAGTAGAACCGGCCGTGATTGCCGCCGAGCTTGAAGCCGGGGCTCAGCCGCCCCTTGCGCCTCGGGAACATGTCCGTGCCCCCCCACGTCAGGTCGTAGAGGTAGCCCACGCGGAAGCGGTCGCCGGAGAGGGGGAAGAGGACCAGGTCCACGAAGCGCGTCCCCAGCTTGCCCGGGTCGAGCGCGTACATCAGGCGGATGTACGAGCTGTCGTCCTGAAAGACCTTGTTCACCCGCGGGTCCTGCTGCTGGAGCTCCGCGAAGTCGATGCGCAGCGCGCCGGCGGCCTCGGTGAAGAGCCCGGGGAGGATCCCTTCCACCTTCTTGTAGAGCACGAGGCGCAGCTGGTTCTCGCGACCGGAGGTGGCGAGGTCCAGGTTGTCGAAGGAGAGCTCGTACCCCTCGCGGTCGCCGATCCCGAGCTTGGGGCTGTCCGGCACCTGCTGCCCCGCTCGCTTGAGAAAGTTGTCGTCACCGATGGTGAAGGTGATGCGGGAGTCGATGAAGTCTCCGCCCCAGGCGGGCCCCGCAACGAAAAGGACGGCAGCTACTAGAACAGATATTCGCATATACATGGAGAGCCTCAACATCCGTCGCCTCGTCGGATCGCCGGGTCAGTTCTTGCAGTCAGGGCAGTCGGTCTGACGACGGGGCTCCAGGACCCAGGCCGGGCGGCCAAAGCCCAGGTGCCGGATGGTGCCCACCAGCCGACCGATCTTCTTGCCCAGCGCCTTGCTCGGATCGAAGTTGGGCAGCGCGCCCTTCGAGACGATGGCCAGCTCGCGCCGGGTCCCCTCGCCATCCTCGAAGCTCACCGTCCACTGGTTGTAACGCACGAAGGATTCCTTGACCTGGCAGCCGGGGTCGTCCCCGCACGCGTTCGAGCACTGCTCCTCGGCAGGGTCCGAGAAGTCGATGTTGGCGTTGCCGTTCTGGTCGCACGCCCTGACCTCGCTCATGATCGTGACGTCCGAGAGCTGCACCAGCGCCGATTCGAAGCGCTCGGTCTGCATCGTCCGGGCGTCCCAGACCGAGATCGGCTTGCCCCCCTCCTCCACCATGAGCTTGGTCAGCTCCACGGGAGTGTTCGCCAGCGTGCCGACCGAGCGCCGGCACGCGTCGGCCGCCGCGCCGTTCTGCGCCGTGACCGTGGCCGGGCAGCTCGTGAGGCCGGCCGCGCGCGCCTTGGCGGCGCAGAAGGCATAGTCCCCCTTCTTCCAGGTGGGCTTCCCGAGCTCGGTGTAGTTGAAGAACTCGTCGATCGTGCCGTCGATCTGCACCAGGCAGTCCCCCTCCTGGATGTTCATCGGCGTGCTGAAGTTGAAGGCGAAGACGTGCCGATAGGAGAGGCTGGCCGCGTCGGCAACCCACTTGGCACCGTCCCAGGTCACCCCGTCGAAGTCGCTCAGGTAAAGGCCGTCTACCGAGAGACGGGTCACGAGCAGGAAGCCGGCGTCCACGGTCACCCGCTGGCGCCACAACGGTGACGAGTCGCCGCCGCGACCCAGTCCGGCGGGCTTCTGCACGTCGGCCAGGCGCGGATTGGCGAAGAAGATCTCCTCGCTCGCGCCCGTGGCCCCCGCCCCGCCGGCTTCGCTCTGATCGTTGGGATAGAAGCACCCCCGATCATCCGCGGCGTCGATGTAGCCGTCGCCGTCGTCGTCCCGCCCGTTGTTGCACTGGGCCTTCGCCGCGTCGGTGAGCCGCGGATCGTAGCCCTGCTCGGTGGCAACGAGCCGCACCGGGCCGTAGGCCAGCTTGAGCGCCAGCTTGACGTTGTCGGCCTTGCCCCCCGCGAGCCTGACCGCGGCGGGAGAGGGATCGAGACTGCCCGAGGGGCGAGCCGCGATCACCACCCAGCCGTTGAAGTTCGGGTCCGGGGCGCCGGAGCCGTCGGGCCTCAGCGCCTCGACCCGCACGGTGAACTCCTTGGCCTCGAGCGAGAAAGGAATCGGGCGCTCGGGAGTCCCCTTCTCGGGGCTTCCCACGAGGGTGACCTTGAAGGCCCCCACCCGGGGCTGGTCCGGGACCTCGCAGCCGGCGGCCTGCAGGGCGAGGAGTCCGAGCAGCAGAGACTGGCGTCGCGTCATTCCGGCCACGGCTCGTAGGGGTCGGGGGAACCGCTCCCCTCTTTGAAGACTCGTTGCTGTCGCGCATCCTCCTGCGCGTTGATGCAGGGGAGCGTCACGCAGCGGAGCGCCGCCCGAACCCGGCCGAGCGCCTCGCACTGCGGCACGTTCTTGGCTTTGAACTGCGAGCACTCCTTCACCTGGCGATAGGCCAGGCCGTTACAGCTCCCCTTGGCCTGCGAGCAGTCGTCGGTGCAGCTCAGGTAGTTCGCGAGGCCCGCCTTCTCGAGCGCGTCCTTCGTCGCCGCCGAGCGATCCGCGAGGCGCTTGCGCAACGCCGCGTAGGCTGCGTTGACCCCCTTCCAGTCGCCCGCCTGCGCCCGATCCTCCAGCGCGTAGAGCTCTCCCTCCTCTTCCGGCTTGAGGACGAACTCGCGCTTTCCTCCCGCCGCGGCGTTGAACTTCGGCTTCTCCGCGCAGCTCGACATGGTGAGGATGTAGTCGGCCGCCGCCTGCCGCAGCGAGATGCCGAGGTTCTTCTGCGTCGTGTTCCGCTCGAGGACCTGGAAGCCGCTCCCCCCCTTCGCGATGTAGTCGTTGGTCGCCATACGATACGACCGGCTGCAGCTGATCGGCATCCAGCAGCGACGCTTCCCGGCGTGCGCGGGGTCGGGGTGCCGCTGCCCGGTGCAGATCTCGCCGGTCTTCTCGGGCTGGCAGTCCTTGTCTTCGAGGCACGGGCGCCCGGTGCCGCCGACGGTGACCCGCTGCGCGCACGCCTCGCCGTTGTACGGCACGCGGACGCATTCGTTGCCCCCCTTGCCCGGACACCCGCCGCAGTTCAGCACGGCCGTGACGCCCGCCACCTGGGCCTGCGACTGGCAGCCTCGATTCGTCGAGCGCTGGGTGATGAAGTCCATCAACTCCTGAACCTCGGCCCCCGAGAGGTACATCACGGTGATCGTGTTCTCGAACGGGAAGACGTTCGTGAGCTGTTCGCGATCGACCGGCCCCATCACCACGTCGGAGCGAATGCCGAGCGAGTTGGTCACCGAGAAGTCGGCCCAGACCTGGTTGCGGGTCTGCATCGCGTCGGCCACGAGGTTTCCGAGCTGGCTATCGCCCGACCCGGCGCCGAAGCGGCGGATGCGATTGGCCGAGTAGCCGAGCACCTCCGTCATGCGCTGCTGGCGATTCAGCTCGAGGAGGTACGGCTCCATCAGCCGCAACATCTTCGGGTCGTCCTTCAGCGTCGCGTCGACCGGGATCAGGCGGAAGCTGTGCGCGATGACCTCCCAGTCGTTGCGGCCGTCGTCGGCGCCGGCGCAGCGGCGCGGCCGCTTCTTGAGGCACCGGCCGTTGGCGTCCGTCTCGGCACAGACCTCGCGCTGCTCCAGCCGCGTGCACTGCCGCACGGTGACCTGCAGACGACCGACGTACTTCAGGAAGGCGCCCGAGTGGACCAGCAGCACGTTGCGCGGATGACACCCGCGCTTCTCGAGGATCGCGATGTCCCCGTCGAGCTCGGCTCGTCGCTTGGCGAACTGGGCGCTCTCCTCGAGCTGCTTGCAGCTCTCCTCGGCCTCCTTGCGACAGGCGGCCTGGCAGTCGGCCACTTCTTTCGGCGTGGCCTTCGCATCGCACGTGTTCTTCGACTGGCAGCCGCGCTCGGCCTCCTGCAGCTTCTCGGGGGTGTTGCAGCTGTAGCGGTCCTTCTCGCGCCGGAGCTTGGCGATGTCGCAGTCCTGGATCACGTTCGGGGGGTTCAGCGCGATGTGGAGGTGGCCGCCGAAGACGATGTCCACCCCCTCGGTGCGCGGGATGTAGTCGATGTCCTCGTGGTAGCCGATGTGCCCCACCACGACGACGAGGTCCACCTGCGGGCGCAGGAAGTCCACGTAGGACTGGAGCACCTCGCGCGTCGAGAGGGGCGTGATGCCGAGGGTGTTCTTGCCCTTGAAGACGCCGCGCATGGCGCTCGTGTTGCCGAGGCCGATCACCCCGACGCGCAGGCCGCGCAGATTCAGGATCGTGTAGGGCTGGGCGATCTGGGCCGTCGCGGCCTGGCCGAGGAGCTTCGAATCCTCGAGAAGATAGTTGGCGGCGACGAGCGGGAAGTTGGCGAAGGTGGTGGCCTTCTCGACGAGCGGCGTGGCGCCGTTGTCGAACTCGTGGTTGCCGATGGCCATCACGTCGACGCCCATGTTGGTGAGCGCCTTGAACTCGGGCTCGCCGCCGAAGGCGTTGAAGATCGGCGCGCCCTGGAAGACGTCGCCGGTGTCGACGTAGGCGAAGCGCAGGTTGTTCTGGCGCTCCTGCCGCACGATGGCGCTGAGACGCGCGATCCCGCCGAAGGGGGCGTTGCGCTGGTCCATCCCGAGCTGCTTGTCCGTCTCCCCCACGTCCATGTCGTAGGGGATCAGCCGCGAGTGGATGTCGCCGCTGTGCACGAAGACGAGCTCGACGTCCTGGCCTTCGAGGTCGTAGCCCTCGGGGCGCACGGTGCACCCGGCGGCCGCCGCGAGAACCGTCGCCATCGCGCAGAGGGGAAGAACGAGATCTGGCCGACAAGCGGGGGTGCAGCGCATCTACCGAGTCCGCGCGGTGAGGGTGCCGATTCTTACCACCGGGTGGCGTCGACGGCGCAAGCAAAAAATGACATTCTGCGCGGCGTTCGTGCGGAGAGAACGGATGACGGCGCGACTGCACCTCGTGACCGGCAAGGGCGGCGTCGGGAAATCCTCCGTGACGGCGGCGCTGGCGCTGGTGCTGGCCCGCGGCGGACGACGCGTGCTCGCCGTGGAGGTCTTTCCGTCGAAGGGGCTGGCGCGCGCGCTCGGCGCCTCACCGAGCGCGGCGGGAGAGCTCGTGCCGCTCACCGCGCTCGTCGACGGAGGAGCTGGAGCGCTCTTCTTGGCCTCCTTCGACGGCGAGGCCGCGCTCGGGGAGTACCTCGAGCGGCGTTTGCATCTGCCGCGCCTGCTCGCGCGCATCTTTCGGCACCGCCTCTATCGCGCCTTCGTGGCCGCCGCGCCCGGCCTGAAGGAGCTCATGCTCGTGGGGAAGCTCCGCGACGCGCTCGTGCATCGCCCGTCCGGCGAGGCGCAGCCCTGGGACGCCCTGGTCGTGGACCTCGGCGCTACGGGTCAGGGGGTCGCGGCGCTCCGCATGCCGCTCGCTGCGCTCGAAGGCTTCGGCGGCGGACGCGGGCTGGTGGAGCGCGAAAGCGAGCGGCTACTCGCTTTCCTGCGCGATCCCGAGCAGACCGCCGTGCACGTCCTCGCCCTCCCCGAGGAGCTCCCCCTGGCCGAGGCTCGGAGCCTCGTCTCGAGCCTGCGCGACGAGCTCGGGCTGCCCCTCGGTCAGCTCTACGTGAACCAGTGCCGGCCTCCCGTACCCGCCTCGGTCCCTCGCCTTCTCGACGCTCTGTCGCGGACCGCGGCAGGTCTCGGCGGGCCTGACAGCGCGGCGGGCGAGGACCTGCGACTGGCCGCCCTGCGCGCCCTCGGCTGGACCCGCCTGCAGGAGGAGGGGATCGCCCGGCTCGAGCGCGAGAGCGGCGTGCGCGCCGTGCGTCTGCCGCGTCTGCCACCCGAGGGGAGCCCGCGCGCGGTGGTGTACGGCCTCGCGGAGGCCATCGCCGCCGAGGACTGCGAACGCGCTCGAAGGTCGGCCGGTGTCGGCAACTGAGCTCCTCGCCGCCGAACGGGTGGCGATCTGCCTCGGAACGGGAGGCGTGGGAAAGACCACCCTGGCGGCCGCGCTGGGCCTGTCCGCCGCGCTTCACGGCCGCCCGGCCACGGTGCTGACCATCGATCCGGCCCGCCAGCTCGCGCGAGCTCTCGGCCTCTCGCATCTGCCACCCACGCCCACGCTCGTGCCGGCCGGGCACTTCACCCCGGCGGGCCTCGCCCTGAAGGCGCCCCTTCACGCGGCGATGCTGGCGGCGGAGCCCGCCTGGGACGCGTTCGTGCGGCGCCACGCGCCTTATCCCGAGGCCGCCGAGACGCTCCTCGCGAACCCCTTCTACCGGCGGCTGACCCGCTCCTTCGCCGGAGCCCTCGAGTACGCCACGATGGACGCGCTCGTCAGCCTGTGCGCCTCCGCCCCGCCCGATGAGCTGATCGTCGTGGACACCCCCCCGTCGAGCCACGCGGTGGCCTTCCTGCAGGCCCCGCGACGCATCGACGCGCTCTTCGCGCAGCCGATCGCCCGGTGGGCCCGGCGCCTCCTCGGACCGGCGTCGGGCGAGGCCGATCCACGACGACGCGGGCCTCGGTTGGCCCAGCGCCTCCGGGAAGCCACGGGGGCGCGGGCGCTGGCCGACGTGGCGCACTTCTTCGAGTCCCTCGAGCCGCTGGTCGGCGCGGTTCGGAGACGCAGCGCGGAGCTCGAGGCGCTCTTCGGCCACCCCCGGACCGCCTTCCTCCTCGTGACCTCGGCCGTGGAGGCGCAACCCGAGGAGCGTGGGCAGCTCGTGGCGGCGCTCGAGCAGGCCGGCGGAAGGCTACAGGCCCTCATCGTCAACCGCGCCCACCCGCTCCCTCACGCCGGCCCGACGCCGGAGGCGCGAGCCCGGGTCGAGGACCTCCTCGGCTCCCTCGCGGCAAGCTGCGACGCACCCGACGGCCTCACCTGGCTCCGCTCCACCTACGAGGACGCCTGGCAGCGCGCGAAGGCCGAGGCCAGGAGCTGGCAGGAGGCGAGCGAGGCGCTCCCGCCGGGCCTGGCGCGGATCGTGGTCCCCGAGCTCGACCGAGACGTCCACGCCCCGCACGAGCTGGCCCTCCTCGTGAGTTGCCTGAGCGGGCCGTCGAACGCGTGATCTCTACGGGGCGCGAGAGTAGAGTCTCCCTCATGCGTCGCACGAAGATCGTCTGCACTCTGGGGCCCGCCTCGCACGACGAGGCGATCGTCGCGGCTCTCATCCGCGCCGGGATGAACGTCGCGCGGCTCAACTTCTCCCACGGCAGCCACGACGACCACCGCCGGGTCTACGAGACCGTGCGGCGCGTGGCCGCCGAGCTCGGCGCCGCCGTGGCGGTGATGCAGGACCTGCAGGGCCCGAAGCTCCGCCTCGGTCGCCTGCCGGGGGGCCCGATCACGCTGGAGGTGGGGGAGCTCGTCCCCCTCGTGCTCGCCGAACAGACCGACGAGCCGAGGAGCCTGCCCTGCCCCCACCCGCACCTCGCAGAGGACCTGTCACTCGGGTGCCGCGTGCTGCTCGACGACGGACGCCTCGAGCTCGTGCTCGAGAGCAAGGAAGCGGGTCGCCTCCTCTGCCGCGTCCGCGTCGGGGGCGAGGTGTCGGACCGCAAGGGGGTCAACCTGCCGGGGGCGCGGCTCTCGATCCCGGCGGTGACGGAGAAGGACCGGCGGGACCTGGCCTTCGGGCGCGCTCTCGGCGTGGACTTCGTGGCCCTCTCCTTCGTGCGAGGACCCGAGGACGTCCGCGCCGCGCAGGAAGCCGCGCCGGAGCTTCCCCTGCTGGCCAAGATCGAGAAGCCCGAAGGTGTGGCGCGCTTCGGCGAGATCTTGCCGCTCGTGCACGGGGTGCTCGTGGCGCGCGGCGACCTCGGCGTCGAGATGGGGCCGGAGCAGGTGCCGCTTCTGCAGAAGCGACTCATCGAGGAGGCCAACGCCTGCGGCAAGCTGGTGGTCACCGCCACCGAGATGCTGGACAGCATGCAGGAGCGCTCGCGCCCCACCCGCGCGGAAGTCTCGGACGTGGCGAACGCCGTCCTCGACGGCTCGGACGCCGTGATGCTCTCGGGCGAAACGGCCCGCGGGCGCTACCCGGTGGAGGCGGTGCGCACGATGGACCGCGTGATCCGCGAGACGGAAGGCTCGGCGCGCTTTCGCGGTCGGCCCAGCCCCAGCTCGCTCGGCTACCGCGAGGCTACCTCGGCCATCGCGCGCGCGGCCGTGAGCGCGGCGGAGGAGCTCTCGGCGCGCTGTATCGTGGTCCTCACGAGCGGCGGGGCGACGGTCGAGCTCCTGTCGGAGTACCGGCCGAAGGTCCCGATCCTGGCGCTGACCGCGGACGAGGGCCTCTGCCGGCGCCTGGCCTTCGAGTGGGGCGTCCTCCCCCGCCGGCTGGCGACGCCGCCGACCAGCGTCGAGGAGGCCGTGGCCGCCATGAGCGATGCCGCTCGCTCCGCCGGACTCGCAAGCCCGGGCGACCCGGTGGTGCTGGTCATGGGCTCGCACCCCGGAGGAGCGAGCGACCTCATCAAGGCGCACTACGTGTAGTGGCGCCACCGACGATCGCAATTGACAGGTCATCTCGCCGGCGCTACTAAGAGGTGGGCGCCGCAAGGTGCCCGTTGCGAGGATGGCGGAACTGGTAGACGCACTAGCTTGAGGTGCTAGCGGGGCGACCTGTGGGGGTTCGAATCCCCCTCCTCGCACCCCTCCGTTGGCGGGGTGTTCTTTTCGAACTCATCTCACGGCGCACCGCCCGGCGGTCGGCCCGGGTCGAGGAGATGAGCCCCATGCCGAACCGGCGCATCCTCGTCCTCAGTGTCCTCTTCTATCTCGGCCTGGCCGCGGCGGCCCTCCTCTGGGCGACGCTCGCCTCTCGCCCGCTCTGGCTCCTCGAACCCCGAGGCGGTCGGCCGGCGCTGCTGCTCGCGGGCCTGGCCGGCGGGGTGGCCCTCGGGCTCCTCACGGTAGCGATGAGCCGCGTCTCGGTAGCGCGCACCGCGTGGGGCAGAGAGCTCTACGTCTGGTTCGGCAACGTCCTCGGTCCTCTCGGCTCGGGAGAGGCCGCGCTCCTCGCCGCGCTCTCCTCCGTCGGAGAGGAGCTCCTCTTTCGCGGCGCGATGCAGCCCGCTCTCGGACTCGTGCCCACGAGCCTCGTCTTCGCCGGGCTCCACCTGCCCCCGCGGCTCGCGCTCTGGCCCTGGACCGCCTCGGCGGCGCTTCTCGGCCTCGCGATGGGGCTCCTCGCCGAGCGCACCGCGAGCCTCGTCGGCCCCGTCGCGGCGCACTTCCTCATCAACTGGCTGAATCTCAGCCACGTGGGGCGTCTCGCGCGAGAAGCGCAAAATTTGCCCGCCCCGGACGCGGCTCCTAGCATCGACCCCGATGCGCCATCCATGGATCGTGGGGCTCCTGCTCGCGATGTCGACGACGAGCCGGGCGGACGAGCTGAGCCGTAGCGACAAGCTGCGGCTGCTCTACAGCAACCAGCTCTCCTTCGACCGGCGCGGCGTCCCCCTCATCACCATCGGCATAGCCGACGGCCAGCGCGAGGCCGTCATCGAGAGCACGACCCCCATCCGCCTGCTCCCCGACGGCGAGGACGGCTCGGAGGTCCAGGTGGGGAAGCGGTGGCGCGTGACCCTCTCCGAGGCCAAGGCGGCCGAGATCGAGCACTACGCGGTGCTGGCGCGCGAAGGTCCCTCGGGCCTCGAACGGCTGACCGCCCAGCTCAAGACCTGGCAGGGCCGCGGCGTGCGCTGCCGCATCCTCGAGGTGGGCACGATCTTCGGCGTGCGCGGCAAGGTCTACGACAACCGCGCCTACATCCTGGCCGACGGACCGTATCGCACCGAGGCCGAGGCCACCGCCACGGCGGAGCGCCACGCGACGCGCTATGGAGTGACCCCGATCGACGTCCTCGCGCAGCTCAAGACCCGTCCCTCGGGGAGGCTCGAGGCCGCCGACGAGCAGGGGACGACGCGCGTGCGGGTGCGGGACGCGCTCTGGCTCGCACCGACGGGGAAGGGGCTGCTCGGCCTGCGTCTCGGCCGCGCCCCGGCCGCGGCCTACTGGGGCCAGATCTATGTGACCGTGGATCGCAACGGACGCCTCGCGGTGGTCAACGCCGTGCCGGCCGACAAGCTCCTCGCGGGTCTGGTCCCGGCGGAGATTTTCCCGACGGCCCCGAAAGCGGCGCTCATGGCGCAGGCGGTGGCAGCCCGCGGAGACCTGATGGCCAAGCTCGGGACGCGGCACCTCGTGGACCCGTTTCGCATCTGCGCGCGGCAGCACTGCCAGGTCTATCGCGGCGCCGGCCACGAGCACCCCCACACGACCGACGCCGTGCAGAAGACCGAGGGCCAGGTGCTTGTGCGCCCCGACGCGAGCCTCGTGAACACCGTCTATCACGCGGCATGCGGGGGCCACACCGAGGACAACGATCGCGTCTGGCCCGTGCGTGCGGACGCGCACCTCAGGGGACACCTCGACGGAGACGCGAAGGGCAGCCCCTTCGGCGGCGGGATTACCGAGGAGAACCTCTCCGCCTGGCTCGCCACGCGCCCGCGCACGCACTGCGGCGGGAGCACCTACAACCAGGAGAAATACCGCTGGACCGTGCGCCTCCCGCTCGAGGAGCTGACCCGCCTCGTGCAGGCGCTCGGGGTCGGGCCCGTGCGCGCGATCCAGGTGCTCGAGCGCGGGCGCTCGGGGCGGGCGCGACGGGTGCGCGTGGAAGGGGCGCTCGGGCGCAAGGAGGTGCGCGGCGAGCTGACCATCCGCCAGCTCTTCGGCGGGCTACGCAGCTCGATGTTCGTCGTGACGCCGGAGCGGGACGCCGGCGGGCGCGTGCTCGCCTTCGTCTTCAAAGGGGGTGGCTGGGGCCACGGCGTCGGTATGTGCCAGACGGGGGCCACCGGCATGGCCCGCTCGGGGCGCCCCTTCGCGGAAATCCTGCGCCACTACTACCCCGGCAGCGAGCTGGTTCGCCTCTATTGAGAAGGGCGCCGGAGGGCCTCGCACGGACCGGGCCCACGGGGGCCGGCGCAAAAGCTGGCTCCTCACCCCGCTTGTGGGATAGACTATTGGAAATCAGGCGTATTAGAGGATCGGGAACGGACTCCAGGCCCGGTCGTCTCTGGCTCGCGAGGTGCGGCGTGAGGCGGGGTGTGGCAGAGTCAATCTGAGGGGCCTCCGTCGGGGAGGACCAGCCAGCAGGTCATGCGTCCAGAGGAGACCTCGAGCAAGTTGGAGCGGTTGGAGGGAGAGGAGCTCGAGGAGCTCATCGAAGGGGACGCTCCTTTGCCCTACGCCCAGACGCAGTCCGTGGACGCGGTGCTCGAGGAGCAGGTCGAGGTCGAGGTGGACCTCGAGACCAGCCAGCGTCGCCTCCCCGCCGCCGCCCAGGCGGCCGCCTCCGGTCCCGTGGCCGCAGAAGACGAACCGACCGCGGCTCAGGGTCAGGCCGTACCGGCCTCCGATCCCGTCCTGCAGCGCACCGGTCCCGGCCGTCAGGCGCGCGTGACGGGAAATCGCAGCCGGGGGGGCGCCGAGCCCTCGGCCGGATCCCCGGCTCCCGAGCGGAAGCGCCGATCCCGCAAGCTGGACGACTCGGTCGAGGAGTACCTGGGCAACATCCTCGGCTCCTATCGGATCATCTCGCTCCTCGGATCCGGCGGCATGGGACGCGTCTTTCTGGCCGAGCACGTGGTCCTCGGTCGAAAGGTCGCGCTCAAGCTCCTGCGCCCCGAGTACGCGGTGAAGCGGGACGCCGTGAACCGCTTCTTCCAGGAGGCGCGCGCGGTCAACAACATCCGCCACGAGAACATCGTGGACGTGACCGACCTCGTCGAGCTGGAGAGCGGCGAGACCTTCATCATCATGGAGCTGCTCGAGGGGCAGGACCTGTCGGACGTGATGAAGTCCGGCGACGGCCCGCTGGCGATCCCCTTCGCCCTGCAGATCGCGCTGCAGGTCTGCGACGGGCTGCAGGCCGCCCACCGCGCGGGGATCATCCACCGCGACATGAAGCCCGACAACGTCTACGTGCTGAAGGACAGGACGCGCGCCTGCTTCGTGAAGCTGCTGGACTTCGGGGTGGCCAAGCTGCAGGGGCAGGCCGAGGTCTTCAACAGCTGGCAGACGGCGGCGGGGTCGGTGATCGGCACGCCGGCGTACATGTCGCCGGAGCAGGCCACGGGGATCCCCGTGGACGCGCGCTCGGACATCTACTCGCTCGGCGCCATCCTCTACGAGCTCTTCACGGGGCACCCGGTCTTTCGCGCGCGCTCGTTCGGCGAGTACGTCGTCAAGCACATGAACGACCTGCCCGTGCCGCCGCGGGAGCTGGAGGGGGCTCCCCGCCTCCCCGTGGCCCTCGAGCGCGTGATCTTGCGCTGCCTCGAGAAACACCCCGACAAGCGGTTCCAGTCGGTGGTCGAGCTCCGGGCCAGCCTCGAGGAGGCGGTGACGCGCGCGGACACCCCGGCAGAGTCGGCGCCCGCGCCGGTCGGCGAGGTGCGGCGCGGACGCCGAGGCCTGATGCTCGCGCTGGCCGGCACGGTGGTGCTGGGGCTCGCGCTCCTGGCGTTCTGGGTCACCTCGGGGATCCCGCTCGACGAGGTGCTCCCGCAGCGTGGCTCCGGAGCCGCCTCTGGGCCGGAACCCGCCCCCACGCCGCGTACCAGCGTCGTGCCTCCTCGCACCCCGGTCGCCGAGAGCACCGAGGCGTCGACGAAGCCCAAGGTAGAGCCGACGGCCACGCAGCTCGCAGCCCGCATCACCGTGCACAGCGAGCCGTCCGGGGCGGACGTCTTCCGCGTGGGCGAGCACAAGAGCCTCGGGCGAACGCCCGTGGTCTTGCAGCTCCCGAATCCGGGGGAACGGATCTCGCTCGTGCTGCGACGCGACGGCTACCTCGAGACGGTCGAGACGGTGCAGGTCGCGGACAACATGGTGGTGTCGGTCGCGCTCAAGGCCCGGCCCAAAGGAAGCGCGGAGCGACGCGCGAAGGGCAGCGCGCGCGGCCGAGGTCGGGGCAAGGTCAAGGAGCCTCGTGGTGCGGCGCCGACCAAGGGGACCGGGCCCCGCGGCCCGATCACCCCCGAGGACGTGGTCGACCCGTTCGACTGATCCCCGACGCGGCGGCCGTGGGGCGGAAGGCACGCGCCGGATGGACACGGCCGGCGAAGCGAGTAAGATCGGGCCGTCATGCACGTTGGCTCCGACCGCGAGGAACCCGAGGGGCACCGTCAGATCGCGGGTCGCCGGCGTGCCGTGGTGGCGGCCTTGCTCGCGCTGGCCGTCTTGGCCGCCGCACCACGCGCCACCGCCCAGCCGGAGAGCGAGGCCGACCGCAAGACGGAAGCCAAGACGCACTTCCGACGCGGCAAGGAGGCCTTCGAACTCGGCAAGTTCCGGGACGCGCTGAAGGAGTACGAGGCCGCGTACAAGCTGGTGCCAGCCTCGGGGCTCCTGTTCAACATCGCGCAGTGCTATCGCAACCTGGGCGAGCTCAAGCAGGCGATCTTCTCCTTCCGGCTCTACTTGAAGAAGAACCCGGAGGCCGCCAACCGCGACGCCGTGGAGCAGCTCGCGGCGGAGCTCGAACGGAAGCTCGAGGCCCAGAAGCCCCCCCCGCCACCCAAGAAGGACCCCGACGAGGAGGACGACCGCGACCGGGGGACGGCGATTCGAAGGGAACTCGTCACGCCGCCCCCGCTGCCACCGCCGCCCGTGGAACGATCGCGTCCGGTCTACAAACGCTGGTGGTTCTGGACCAGCGTGGCGGCAGTCGCTGCCGGCGGCGCGGTGGGCATCTACCTCGGCGTACGGGCGAGCCGGGCTCTGCCGGAGACGCCCTTCCCCATCTGGGATCTCAACGCGCCCTAGCGCGCAACCGATGATGGACCACCGTCCCTCCCACCGCTCCGTCGTGTCAGACCGTCTCGGCCAGCGCGCGGGCTGCGCGGCGCTCCTCGCCCTGCTCTGCGGCTGCGGACCCGGGGGGACGCTACTCTACGTGGACGTCACGGCGCGGGACGGCGTCGGCGCCGCCACCGACCTCGTGGCCAAACTGAAGGTAGCCGAGGAGACCTTTCAGGCGACCTTCGTACGCAACGACGGCGCCCCGGTCTTCGGCCCCAGCGTGCGCTCCACCCAGTTCCTGATCCGCGCCGACGGGCGAGAAGGCCCCGCGGAGCTGTCGGTCACCGCGCGCGATGCACAGGGGCGACCGCTCGGCGCCGGCACCTCCACCGCGTTCGTCGAGGCCGACCACAAGGTGGACGTGCCTCTCGTGCTCTTTCCGTGGGACTTTCAGGTCAACACCACCTACCCGACGAACCAGTTCTTCACCACCACCGCGGCGGGGCGACAGCTCGCCTCCGACAGCGCCGGGAACTTCCTCGTGGTCTGGGAGGACTCGGGAGGCGTCGCGGGACGCTTCGACGTGTACGCACGGCTCTTCGACCCGCAGGCCGCGCCGCGCACCTCGGCCACCACGAGCAAGACCGACGACTTCGTGGTGAACCAGGAGGGGCAGGAGGTCTACGACCAGCCGGCCGTGGGGATGCAGGGCGACGGCAGCTTCGTCTTCGTCTGGCGTCGCGGACCGGCGGGCAGTCCGGGCAAGGTCTACAGCCGTGCCTTCACCGCCGACGGCCGTCCGACCGCCGCGACGGGCAACGAGCTACAGCTGAGCGAGACCTTCCTCGGCGAGGCCGCCACGCCCGACATCGCGGCGCTGGGCGACCAGAGCTACGCCGTGGTCTGGGCTCAGGAGAAGAAGGAGGCCGCGACGACCACCTGGGTGGTGGACGTGCGCCTCCTCGACGCGCAGGGACGACCGGCGGAGAACAGCGCGGGCAAGACGCTGCCACTGCAGATGGCCACCTTCCCCTCCGAGACCAGCGACCTCTCCAAGTGCGACACCGACGCGCGCTGCCCGAACGTGGCCGTGGCGGCGGGCCCCACCCCGGGCAGCTTCTTCGCCGTCTGGAGGCAGCAAGGGAACCTCTACGGACGGGCCTTCAGACCCAAGGGGACGCCGGTCGGCCAGAGCATCCAGATCGCGAAGGCCCCCACGGGGCTCGTGCGCTCCTTCAACCTGACGGGGCTGCAGTACGGCTACGCGGTGGCGTGGAGCGATCGCGGCTCGTGCGGCGCCGACAAGGACGGCACGTGCGTCAAGCTGCGCCGCTTCGCCCAGGACGGCGCGCCGCTCGAGGACGAGTGGGTCTTCAACACGACCACCGCGGGGAATCAGGACGCTCCGGCGCTCGCCGCGCGACCGGATGGATCGGTGCTGGTGGTCTTCGCCTCGTCGGGGAACTTGCCCGAGGATCCGCAGGGCGGAATCCGGGGCCGGCGCCTGCTCAGCAACGGTCTGCCCGTCGGCGGGGACTTCCCCATCAACGCCACCACGCACGGCGAGCAGCGGCTTCCGTCGGTGGCCCCGGTGGGCAAGGAGTCCTTTGCCGTGGTCTTCGAGGACAAGAGCGGCGCGGGCCCCGACACCTTCGAAGGGGGGATCCGCGGTCGACTGATCTATCCGGACTACGGCCCGAGCGACGGGCAGGTGGGCGCGCTCTGCGCCCCGGAGACGCCGTGCAGCGCCGGCCTGCAGTGCGCCTCGACGCAGGTGGGACCTCGCTGCGTGGCCACCTGCGGGACCCCCGGATCGACCTGCCCGCACGGTGGCCGTTGCCTGCGCCTGAGCGGCGAGCAAACCACCCTCTGTCTCTATCAGTAGGCGCTCTCGAGGAACCGGAGGGCGATCCCGCGGCGAGGTCCGCGGTCACTCAGGGCTGCGCGGCCAGCGCCCCGCAGGAGAGCGGCGTGGCGCTCGGAGCGGGGGCGGGCCCGAGGAGCTGCTCCGTCACGGACGGCGAGCGCTCCCACGCCGACAGGGAGAGGAGCGTGGCCCGTGCGCTGCCGGCGCGACCGCGGCAGGCAAGCACGAGCAGCCGCTGGCTCAGTCCCGTCACGGCGAGTCCCGCCGGGTAGTACGTTCCCTCGTGCACGACCTCCGGGCGATCCCCTCGCCCGACGCGCAGCAGCTGGCCGCGAGCCTCGGACGCCCCCGCCTCCTTGAGCGCCGCGCTCGCCGCGACCCCGGCGTAGAGGGCGCTGCTCCCGCTCTCGGTGCGAATGGCGGTGCCCGGGGGCGTGGGCTCGCGAGGCCCGAGCGCCAGGCTGAGCGGCGCGACCGCGTGCGGCAGCGCGATAGTGGCCGGGGACGGTGACGCGAGCTGGCCGTCCGGACCTACCGAGGTCGGAATGGGGGCGAGCTGCGCGGGAAGAAAGCCGCCTTCGATCGATCGCGGGTTGTCGCCGGCGAGGAGCCAGAGCAGCTTGCCGTCGGGCGTGAACGTGAGCTGGAGGGCGAGCGGCAGCCGAGCCTCGGCCATCGGCGTGAGGAGCGTCGGCTCCCCGAGCCGCGCGGGGTCGCGCGCGTCGAAGAGTGCCACTTCGTTCTTGTCGGCGAGCAGGAGCGCCAGGCGCTCACCGCCGTCCGCCACCGAGGCCGCAACCACCGGCCGGTCGAGCAGGGCGCGCGGCAGTTCACGCGGGGCGTAGAGCGCGACCGGCAGAACCTGCCTCCCGTCGACGACGACCAGATGGCTGTCCGTGACCACGACGCCGAGAGGGGCCCGCGTCGCCGCCGCGAGGGCCTGCACCCGCCGACCCGGCAGCCGATGCTCCTTCACCAGCCGGGGCGCACTCCCCGTCAGGTCGAGCACCCACAACCGCGCGGCGTCGGTCTCGCCGGCCACGTAGGCCAGAGAGCCCTCGGAGCTCAGCGCCACGAGCCGGCCACCCGGGAGAGGCAGGTCCCCCGCTCGCTCGAGCGCCCCGCCCGAGGAGAGGGCCACCGTCCGCACCGCCCCGCGTGCCACGACCAGCGCGAGACGCCGCACCGGATAGGCACGCTCCGAGGAGCCGTACTCGTTCGTCACGCGCAGGGCCGCCGGCCCCGGGTCCACTCCACGGGGGACGCGCACCACCACCCCTCCCCCGTCGAGATGCGCGAGGACCTCGGCGGGCAGCCCGGCGATCGTGACGGTCGGCTGTTTGCCGAAGCTCGACCCGAGGAGCGCCAGGAGCTCGCCGATCACGGCGCGACCTTCGCCCGCGGGGAGCGCGAGGGCCCCGGAGCTCTGCACGCCCCCGGTACCGAGGTCCACGACCCGCGCGAGGCGAGGGGCCCCGCGAGCGGCCGAGACCTGGCGGACGTCCACGACCTCGGGACGCTGAGAGCTCGCGCAAGCGCACGGGAGCAGGCAGACCAGCACGTTCAGAGCACGTCGCATGAGCACCTCATCAGGGCCGACGGTGACGCGACCCGCGGGATGGAACGCGATCACGGAGCGCAGGTGCGACGCAGCCTGACGGGATGGATCGCGGCCAGGGCGCCCACGTCTAGAGGCGACGATAGACCCCGATCACGACCCCCACAAGCTGAAGGTCGCGCTCGTCGCTGCGCCGGAGCACGATCGGCTCCATGGCCGCGTTGGCGGGCTGCAGGCGGATGACGTCCCCGTCGGGAAAGAAGCGCTTCACGGTGGCTTCTCCGTCGATCAGGGCCACCACGATCTCGCCGGCCCGCGGGGACCTGTCGGGGCGCACGAAGACATAGTCTCCGTCGAAGATCCCGTCCTCGATCATCGACTCGCCTGTGACGCGCAGCGAGAAGATATCGTCCCCCGCGCCGACGAGAGAGCGGTCGAGACGTAGAGTGTCCGAGATATTTTCCTCGGCAAGGAGCGGCTGGCCCGCCGCCACCCGGCCCACGACGGGGACGTGCGCCACCGCGGCCGAAGGCATCGTCACCGGTCGCAGGGCGCGCGACTTCAGGTCGTCTCGCCGGAGGTACCCCTTCCGCTCGAGGGCCTTCAGGTGATCGTTCACCCCGTTGGTGCTGCGAATGTCCAGCTCCTCCCCGATCTCCCGCAGCGTCGGAGGGTAGCCCTGGTCCTCGATCCACCGGGTGATGAAGTCCAATACCTCTTGCTGTCGCGAGGTCAGAGGTTCTTGCATCGCATCCCTCAACCGCGTGTTCGCCGCCCGCCAGGCCTTAGCTTGGCCACACCTGAACATTATTCTAGTACCCTGAACGGATGTTCCAGGTCAAGGGCTCTCATAGAGCGAAGCACGCAGCAGCACCTCGCTCCCCGTCACCAGCGCACCGAGCCGCTGAACCACAAGACGAGCAGCACGGCTACGAGCAATCCGGCGGGCGACCACCCCGCGACGCCCCAGCGGGAGTGAGCCCATCCTGCGCCTCCGATGGCCAGCGCGAGCAACACCAGCAGGGTCACGAGTAGCATCTTGCCCTCCTTCCGTAGGAGAGCTCTCATGCATCCGGCGTACCGACAGGACGCCAGCTGCGCGCCCAGGCGAACCCAGCGAGACTTCGCGGAAGGAGCCACCCGTCGAACGGTTCGAAGCGGCACGCCCGCCGCCAAGGCCCCGGCTCGAGTGGCGTATCGCCACGCTCGCCGCCCGGGCTTTGGAGAGACGCTGCGTCGAACGAAGGGCGGCAGGGGCTCCGCTCCGGCGATCTCGATCGTTCGCGTGGAAGCAGGCGGGTGGTCGATCCTCATTGCACCTCCATCAGGCCGGGTGGTCCATTCCGAGGAGCTGCCTGCCCTCCTCGCCGAGAAGCTTGCGGAGGTGCTCTCCCCCCGCGCGATCGCGCACCGAGGTCTTCAGCACCGCTTGGAGTCCATCGGCTCCGGGCAGCTTCGCCGCGGAGGTAATCGCCTCCGTGAGCAAGCGGAGCGCGCCATCGCGCTGCGCCAGCTCTGAGCGACGCAGGCGGTTCTTGCGAATCGCCCAGGTGAGCGTGAGGCCGAGGCCGAAGGCCAGCGCGCCGAGCCCGAGGCCCAGGGTCCACAAGATCCGGTGACCGGTCTGCGACGCGTTGCCCGCCGCGATCAGGAGCGCCCCCTCCCCTTTTCGCATCTTCCCGCTCTCACGGTCGCGTCGGGTGTCATCCAGCGCCTCCTGAAAGCCGAGAGTGGCTTGCTTGGCGATCTCGTGCGCGGCGGCGCCGAAGGCCTTCGACCGCGCCTCGGCGCTGCCCGCCCGGGCCCCCACGGTGTCGAAGACCGCCGTGACGAGCTCGGTCACCGTCGCTCGCATGGCCAGCCGCAGGCGCCCCTGGAGCCTCTCATCCAGCGCCCGCGCGAGCATGGCCTCCACCGCCGTGCCAGCGGCCTTCTCGGTGAGCCCGGCCACGATCGCCTCGAGCCGCGCCCGCCGGGATGGGTCCTCCAGCGTGTCGAGCAGCCCATCCACGATGCCCGCGCTGACCCGCGCGGTGAGCGTCTTCACCCGCTCCTCGTCGATACCGGCCAGCATCTCGCGCTGGAGCTTGGGATCCGCGAGTCCCTTGACCGCGCCGGCTACCACCCCAGGCGTCGCCTCCCGAGCCATCTTCCCGAACATGGGACCGCACCCGAGGTGCAGGGCCGCGAGCACCACCACCGCGAGAGAGCGCACCGCCCGGGGCGTCATCACGCGCCTCCCCTACCTGTCCCCACGCGCCGCGGACGCGGGCGTGGGCGCCACCTCGAGCTCGCGAACCACGCGGTCGGCGATCCGGTCCACCGTCGCCCGCATCGCCCGACCGAGGGCCTCGACCACCGCATCGGAGGTGTCGCCGCTCCGCGCCGCGACCACCGGCAGGTCCACGGTAACCGTCTCCTGCCAGCGGACCGCACGCTCGTCGTGCAGCCGTACGATCGTCTGCACCCGTGCCAGGTGCCGCGGGGTGCGCAGCTCCTCGAAGGCCGTGAGCTGCACCTCGAGGGTCGGCCCGCCGCCACCCATGGTCTGCCGGAGACCGCGCTCCTCGAAGAGCACCCGTGAAAGCCGCCGCTTGAGGTACTCCGCGGGCACCTCGGTCCAGCGCCGCAGCCGGTAGTAGCCGAGCTCGCTGGCCGTCTGCCGGAAGACCAGCAGCTCGTCCAGATGCGAGACCCCGTGCACGCGACCGAGGCGCAGCTCTGGCGGTGGGGTCCCCGGAGGTTGCGGAGCCGCCTTCGGGAGGTCGCTCGGCCGCTCGGGGCTGTAGTAGCGCGGTTCGATCGGCGCGCTCTTCGAGAGCAGAGCGCAGCCCGCGGCACACAGGCCCGCGCAGGCGGCGACGGCGACGAGGAACACTCGTGGCGATCGTGGGTTCATCGCTGCTTCACCCGTCCCTTCACCAGCATGTCGGGTTCCTGCTCGAGCGCGCCGGCCAGCTTGTGGATGGACTTCGCCGCCTCCCCGACCGCACGCAAGGCCTCCTCGAGCTGGGCGCCGAGCCCTTCGGCGTTCCGCGCCGTATCTCCAAAGGCGTTCGATGCGCGGAGAACGCTCTTCAGCAGGCCTCTTTCCCCATCCATGCGCGCCAGGATCCCGTCCAGGCGCGTCGCGGTCGCGGCGAAGCTGGCGAGGGTCTTCTCGACCTGGCCCGAGAGGCGGGCGGGCTCGAGCTGCGCGACCTTGCGCTGCGCCTCGCCGACGAGGCGACGCACCGCGACGATGGTGGAGACGGCCCGCTCGACCAGCTTGCGTTCTCCGACTTCGCGCACGAGCCCGTCGATGCGGCCGAGGATCCGCGTCACTTGCTCGGTGATCTTGGGCAGGCTGTTCATCGTGCGCGCGAGCGAGATCTCGAGGTCCTTCATCATCGAGGAGGTGGCGGGGATGTAGTTCTTCGGCACCGGGAACGGCAGCACCGGCCGCGGGTGGCGCGCGACGGGAAAGAAGTCGAGCTGCAGGAACTTCACCCCCGTCAGCCCCGACGAGGCGAGCTGCACCCGGAGGTCGATGGCCTGCTCGAGCTTCTTCGGCGCGCCGCTTTCGACCAGCCCGGCCCTCACGTCCAGGCCGAGGCGACTCAGCTCGGCCTTGCCGAGCTCGCTGGTCAGCTCGACGTGGCGATGGTCCGGCGCCACGTCGATCTTTCCCACCGTGCCGATGGTGACGCCGCGGAACTTGACCGGCGAGCCCACCTCGAGCCCCTGCACGGACTCGTCGAGGTACGAGACGTAGCTCCCGGTCGCCTTGCGCATGCTACGCGCCCCGAGCACCCCCACGGTGGACAGGATCATCACCGCTCCGAGGAGCACGAAGAGCCCGAGCTTCCAGTGGTTGGTGGGGGTGGCCATCACGCGTCCTTCGTGGTTCGGTTGAAGAACTGGTGCACCTCGGGCCGGCCGCTGCTCTCGCGCAGGTCCCGCGGGTCTCCGCGCGCGATGATGCTCTTGCTCTCGCGGTCGAGGAGAATGCACCGGGCCGCGACCTTGAAGATGCTCTCCAGCTCGTGGGTCACGAGCACCACCGTCAGCCCAAGGCCCGTGCTCAAGGCCAGGATGAGCTCGTCCAGCTCCACGGCGCTGACCGGGTCCAGGCCGGCGGAGGGCTCGTCGAGGAAGATCAGGCTCGGCTCGAGCGCCATGGCCCGCGCGATGGCGGCGCGCTTCTTCATGCCTCCCGAGAGCTCGGACGGACGTTTGTGCTCGCTCCCCTGCAACCCCACCAGCCGGAGCTTCGCGCGCACGATCGCGCTCACCGCGTCCGACGGCAGGTCGGTCCACTCGGTGAGCGCCAGCGCCAGGTTCTCGCCCACGGTCATGGAGCCGAAGAGGGCGCCCGACTGGAACATCACGCCATAGGGTGGCCGTCCGACCCCCAGGGTGGGCGCCCCGAGGCCCTCGATGGCGAGAGTTCCGCCCTTCGGCTCCTCGAGGCCGATCATGTACCGGAGCAGGGTGGACTTGCCGCAGCCGCTCCTGCCGAGGATCGCGAAGACCTCGCCCTGCAGGACCTCGAACGACTGGTGCTCGAGGAGGTTGTCGTCCCCCCAGCCCATCGTCAGATCCGTGACCGTGATGAGCGGTGTGGTCATAGGTCGAGCACGTAGAAGATGAGGGTGAAGCCCGCGTCGATCACGATGATCGCCAGGAGCGAGGTCACCACGGCGGCCGTGGTGCGGCGGCCCACTCCCTCGGCGCCCCCCGAGGTGGCGAGCCCCTGGTGGCAAGAGATGAGGCCGATGGCGAGGCCGAAGACGCCGCTCTTGATCACGCCCTGGAAGACGTCCCAGACCCGGAGGGCGCCCCCGGTCTGGTTGAGGTAGCCGGTGACGGTGAGGTCCAGGTTGACCACCCCCACTACCAGGCCACCGATCATGCCCACCAGGTCCGCGAAGAGGGTCAGCACCGGAATCACGAGGAAGAGGGCCAGCATCCTCGGGAGCACCAGGAAGCGCAGGGGGCCGAAGCCCATGGTGCGCAGCGCGTCGATCTCCTCGGAGACCTTCATCGTCCCGAGCTCGGCGGCGAACGCCGCACCCGAACGACCGCAGACGATGATCGCCGTCATGAGCGGGCCGAGCTCGCGGGTCATCGAGAGACCTACCAGGTTCGCCACGTAGATGTTCGCCCCGAACTGCTTGAGCTGGACCGCAGACTGGAAGGCCATCGCGAAGCCGACGAGGAAGTTGATCAGCACCACGATGGGGACCGCGTCGGTGCCGGTGCGGTTCATGATCGGCGCCACCTCGCGCCAGTTCCCCGTCCGCGGCCTGCGCACCACCCCAGCCACCGAGAGCACCAGGCTTCCGAGAAAGGCGAGGCCGAGCTGCAGCTCGCGCAGCGCCGCGACCGTGGCGTTACCGAGCTGCCCGAGAAACCCGGGGCGCACGCGCGCGGGCCGCGGGGTGGGCGCCGCGTCCCCCTCATAGAGGGCGAGGATCGCCTGCACGGTGCCGGCTCCACCGACAAACTCGCAGCGCACTCCGGCTGTCTGGAGGTCCCACTTGGCCTGAACCAAGAGTGCCATCGCCCCGCCGTCGATCGAGGCGATCTGTGAGAGGTCGAAACGCACGGCCTCGCGCATGGGGGGCGAGAGACGCGCGCGGAGCTCGGACCAGAGGGCGGAGGCTTCGGCGAAGGCGAGCGCGCCGTGGAGGCGCACCTCGACGAGCCCGTCGACCGGCTCGCCCACCTCCACGCGAAAGGGGAGCTCTGGCGGTGCCCCGTCCGGTGGGGCGAGCTCGCTACCCGGAGCAGCCGGCCTGTGCGCCGTCCGCGGCGGCGCCGCCTGCGGTCGCGACCGAGGGGCCGCGCGAGGGGTGCGTTCTGCCTCTGTCGTCAAGAGCCCCACGCCGGCACCTGTCTCCTGGGTCTATCCCTGCCGGGGACGATGCAAGCCGCGAGCCGCCAGCAGAGGAAGCCGGCCCTTCGCCGGATCCACCGGCCCCTCCCGTGAGTCCGCGTGGGTCAGCGGGCCCCGGAATCGAGGCGCCCTGGCGAATTGCAATGGGGGTCTGGCGATCTGCGCCTTCGAAGGCTGGCGCTACTCGGGTTTGAGGGCGGGCTCGGCTTCGGGCGAAGCGCCAGGGCCGGCCAGCTTGACCAGGGACTCCCACAGCAGCACCAGAGGGGTGTCGAGCGCGAACCAGCCCTTCGCCCCCCCGAGGAGCACGCGCTCGACCAGTCCGTCGTCGCCGAAGGGCAAGATGGCCAGCAAGGGCACGTCGCCGGCCCGGGCGCGCGCGTCCACGAGCACGCGGACCTCTTCCCCCCAGTTCACGAGCACGATCACCACGTCGCACGCGTCGGGTCGCGAGGTCAGCTCGTACCGAAGCCCGCTGTCCGTCAGCACGTCCTGGAGGAGGAGCCTCAGGGGTTCGATCATCTCCCCCACGAGGGCGAGGCGAAGGACGCGAGCTGTGAGAGATGTGGCCACTTCAGGCCAGCAAGCGTGCAAGCCACACGCCATCCGGGAGGTTTCTCATCGAGAGGTGGGAGACCGAGCGCCCGGCTGCCCCGGGGGCTCCGGCGAGGGGGTCTCCGTCGAGGGCGACTTGCCTCGCCGGTGGATGGTGGACGGATCGATGCCCAGGATCTCCGCGGCCCGCGTCTTGTTCCCGGCGCACTGCTCGATCACCGAGGCGATGTACTGGCTCTCCAGCTCGCGCAGCGTCACCAGCCGCTGGCTGGCGTGCTCGATCGGAAAGGGGGCGCCGTGGAGCCGCGTGAGCTGTGAGGGCAGGTCGCCTTCCTCGATTACCTCCTTGGCCGAGAGGACCACCAGCCGAGTCACCACGTTCTCGAGCTCGCGCACGTTGCCGGGCCAGGAGTAGCGCCCGAGCGCCGCTACCGCCTGAGGGGCCACGCGGATCGCCATCGCCCCGGGATTCCGCTCGCGCGCCTTCTTCCAGAAGTGCTCGACGAGGAGCGGGATGTCCTCGGGGCGCTCCCGCAGCGAGGGGACGGTGAGCGGCACGACGTTCAGCCGGTAGAAGAGGTCCCTTCGAAAGGTGCTCTCCGGGCCCTCGAGCGGCTGGTGCGTCGCCGCGATGATGCGCACGTCCACCTTGCGCGAGGTGTCGGCACCGACCGGGCGAACCTCCCAGTCCTCGAGGACCCGGAGGAGCTTGGCCTGGAGCCCGGAGGGCATGTCCCCGATCTCGTCCAGAAAGAGCGTTCCTCCGTCGGCCTCGACGAGCAGCCCGCGGCGAGCCGTGGTGGCCCCCGTGAAGGCGCCGCGCGCGTGACCGAAGAGCTCGCTCTCGAGCAGCGTCTCGGGCAGGGCCGTGCAGTTGAGCACCACGAAGGCGCGATCCCGCCGAGGTCCCTCGAAGTGCAGGGCGCGCGCGACCAGCTCCTTCCCCGTACCGCTCTCCCCGTGGATCAGCACGGGGTCCGAGGACTGCGCCACCCGCTCGATGAGGTCATAGAGGGCACGCATCGGCTCGCTGCGCCCGATCATGGCCGCAAAGCCAGCCCGCTCGGCGGCCAGGCGGCTGAGAGTGCGGTGCTGGTCTCGCAGCCGCCGGTCGGCCAGGGCGCGGGCCACGTACAAGAGCACCTCCTCGAGGCGGAAGGGCTTGGTGAGGTAGTGGTAGGCGCCCCGCTTGATGGCGTCGATCGCGCTGTCGATCGCGCCGAAGGCGGTCATGATGATCACCGGCAGCGTGGGATCGACTGCCCGCACCCCTTCGAGCACATCGAACCCGTCTACCGCGTCCATGCGGAGATCGGTCAGGACGACCTCCGGGAAGAACTTCTCGAGGGCCAGAAGCCCGGCGCGTCCCCCCTCCGCCAGCTCCACCTCGTAGCCTTCGTCGGTGAGCTGGTCGGCCAGGAGCCGCACCATCTCCAGATGGTCGTCCACGACCAGGACCCGTCCTTTTGGCTTACGCGACATCGCGCGGCTCCTCCTCGCGGGGTGCGACGGACGCTACGGTGGGCCAGAGCAGCGTCACGCAGGTCCCGCGCCCAGGTTCGCTCTCGAGCTCGATCGCTCCGCGGTGATTGCGGACGATCTGGGCCACGATGGCCAGGCCCAGGCCGCTTCCCACGCCCTTCTTCTTGGTGCTGAAGAAGGGGTCGAAGACCTGATTGCGGTTCTCCGCCGGGATCCCGTGGCCATCGTCCACCACCTCGATCCGGACGCACGGACAGGCCACCGCGCTCGGCGTGGCGTCGAGGCGGCCGCGGATCGTCACCCGGCCGCCAGGGGCACACGCGTCGCAGGCGTTCATGATCAAGTTCACGAACACCTGCTGGAGCTGGTCGGGATCCGCCGCCACGTCCGGCAGCGTCTCCGACACCTCGTTGAAGGTGGAGATGCGACGCTGCTGGGTCTCGAGCCGCAGGAACTCGAGCACCGTGCGGACGACCGCTTGCACCGCCACCGGCCGCACCACCGCCGACTTGACGCGGGAGAAGTCGAGAAGCTGTCGCAGCGTGCTGGTCACGTGATCGATCTGTTCGATGATCACCTGCACGCCCCGTGCCTGCGAGTGATCCGGCCCCAGCTTGCCCAGGACGTACTCCGCCCGCCCGCGGACCACCCCGAGCGGCGTGCCGATCTCATGGGCGATCCCGGCCGCCAGCACTCCCACGGTGGCCAGCTTCTCGGCCCGCAGGAGCTGATCCTCGAGCGCGCGCACCTCGCTCAGATCCTCGATGACGACCAGAAACCGGGTGTCCGGAAACCGCGGCTCGAGGGGCACCACGTGCACGTTGTAGCGCTCCTCGTCCCCGAAGAGGGCGAGAAACTCGCCGAACAAGCTCTGGACCTGGTTCGACAGCCGGGTCTGCTCGATGAGCCCGCGCAGCCGAAGAATCGTGCCCGAGGCGGCCTCCGGGAAGGCCTCGGGCAGCGGCGCGCCGAGCGCGGTCGGCGGCATGCGCTCCCGGAGCACGCGGTTGACGGCCACAGTAACCCCGTCATCCGAGAGCGCCAGGATGCCCGTCGGGATGTTGTCCAGGATCTTCTCGGTCTTCTCGTGCAGGTACTCGATCTCGGCGGCGTAGCGCAGCCGATCGCGCAGCACCGCCGTGCGGCGGGCGGCGTAGAAGATGAACGCCGCGAGCCCGATGAAGCAGACCACGAGCGCCCCGGAGATGAGCCCGCGTCGCACCAGGGCAGCTCGGCGCTCCGCCTGGAGCACCGCCGTGGAGCTGAAGGTGGCGAGCGACCAATGGGTCCCGCGGTCCACGCGCACCGGCGCGTACGCGGCGACGAGAGGCTCGAGGCCGAGTCCCGCGCGGCGGACCTCCTCCTCGTCGAGCACGCGAGCTCCGCGCCCACCTGCGCGCAGCTCGCGCAGGACGGAGCTCCACCCCGGCGCCGTCCCCTGGGCGTCGCCCTGGTCCAGAAGGGGAAGCAGCCGCTCGCTCGTGGCGTGCCCTGGACGACCGGCCGGGTCCAGCACGAGGAGGCGCGACCCGTGCTCCGCGGAGAGCGGTCCGAGCGCCTCGAAGAACGGCCGGGTGTCGACCAGGACGGCGATCACGCCCCCCGAGAGGCCTCCCGGCGCGCCGGGCAGACCGATCGCAAAGACGTAGTACCCGTCCGGTGGGCCGCCGGAGAGTCGCGGCGAGACGAACAGCGCGCCCGGACGAAGTGACCCGACCCGCGTGGCCGACTGGGCCATCACGGCCTGCAGCGACGCCGCATCCAGGCGGGGCCGCAGCGAGGGTCCGGCCACCGAGAGCCGTCGCCGCCCGGCAGCGTCGAAGACCTCGATCAGATGAAAGGGCTTGATCAGCGCGAGGGCCGCGGTGAGCGCGTGCTGGCGCTCCTCGCCGGTGGCGTGGGGCAGCAGGCGCGCCACAGCCCGCAGATTCTCGGCGGCCGTCGCCAGCCCGTGCGCGACGCTGGCCGCGACCCGCTCGACGCGTTGTTGCCGGGCCTCGGTGAAGCGCGCGAGCAGCGCGGCCTGCTCCCGGCGCGCCAGGGAGATCATCGTGCCCCCCACCAGCGTGAGGGCCACGAGGATCACCGCGATCGACAAGATCACCCACCGCGCCACGCCACCACCTCCGGCCCCAGTATGAGACCGCCGCGAAAAATAGCCACGGGGTCCGCAGCGAGCCCCGGTGGCGGTCCGGCTCTTGCAGTCCATCGTCATCGACATGGAAGGAGGTGCGCATGCACATTGCGTGGATGGTGTTGATCGGACTTCTGGTGGGTACGGCCGCCCACCTAGCGATGCCTGGACGCGTGGGAGGCGTGGTCATGACCATCACGCTGGGGCTCACCGGTTCCCTGCTGGCGGGCTTCTTCGTGCGCGCGCTCGGCTTCTATCAGGGCGCCTTCGATGCACCGGGAGTCGTCGCCTCCGCCTTCGGAGCGCTGCTGCTGCTCTTTATCTTCCGGCTCATCGTGGGCCGACGCACTCAGACCCCGGCGAGGTGATCCGCTCGGCCGAACTCGTCGCAGAGTCGCTCAGGGCAGCGGGCGGAAGGGCCGCACCCGTGGACGGAAGCCCCAGGGCAGTGACGGCGACGAGCTCGCCACCACGCCATCTGGGAGCTCCACCTCGGCGAAGAGGATGGCCGAGCCGGACACGCGGCGTCGCAGCCGGTAGCTCCCGTCGGCCTCGCGCGCCAAGACGCGCTGCCGATAGGTGAAGCCGCCGTCCTCGCTCACCGCGAGGCGCACGGCCAGGGGCATCGGACCCATCACCCGCACGACCACCTCGTCGTCGCGACGCTCCACGACCGGCGCGGGCGGCGGCGCCGCGAACGGGCGGCGGGGATGCGCGGCGTGCTGTGCCACGAGCGCGCGCAGGAGCACCGACCACCGGCCGATGAAGGCGTCGTGGTGGTTGTAGCTGCCCTCGGGTCCGCAGTACGGAGTCTGCGCGCCGGCGGGGCAGCGCCTCGGGCATACCGTCGCACCGGGGCACTCCGCGGGCCTCCGCGCGCCGCCCGGCATGCAGGCCGCGGGACAGCCCTGCCCGAAATACCAGCCATGGTCGTAGTCCGCGACCAGCGTCAGGCTCTTCGCGGGAGCTCGGAGCGCGCGGTACGTGGCGAGTGCCTGGCCGAGGGGAAAGAACTCGTCCTGCGCCCCGATCAGAAGGAAGACGACGCCGCGCTGGCGGCCTGCAAAAGCCAGCGGGTCGAGGCCTCGGAAGAGAGCCCGCGCCTCGGGGCCCTCCGCCTCGAGCCCCCCCGTGGAGAGCACGAGCCGCCGCAGCCAGGAGCCCTGCGCGGTGGCCTCGCCGAGGGCGCCGCTCGTGCTCACCGCGAGCACGCCACGGATCCGATCGTCCACGCCGTTGGCCACGAGGGTAGCAATGCCGCCGATGCTGTTGCCCGTCAGCACCACGGCCCGCGGGTCGGCCTCTGGCTGTTGCTGCGCGAAGGTGATCGCCCGCAGCAGCGCGTAGGTGTACGCGTAGAGCCAGCTTCCGCGCACGTCGGGAACGGTGGCGAAGAGGGGCCTCGCGTCGTCGGCGGTGACGCCGTCGCCTTCCGAGGCTCCGACGCCCGGGGCGGAGAGGGCCAGGGCCACCACGTCCAGGTTCCGGCAGAGCTCGGCCGCGGCCTCGGGGGTACCGCGCGCGCCCAGCCCGTGGGCCGTGATCACGATCGGCTTGCTCCGCCGCGGGTAGCTCCCGGGCGGGACGGCAAGGAAGGCCTGGATCCGCATCGGCCGCCAGCGCCCCCACCTGTCCCAGACCCGAGACGTGAACTGCACCTCGCGGACGGTGATGCCGTGGGCCACCCGTTCGCGAGGCAGGACCACCGCGGCCAGGTCGCCGGCGTTGCGCGCCGCCCCGAGGTCGAAGCTCGCCGCGTCGAAGCGTTCGGCACGCGCGGCAAGGACCAGCAAGCCCGCCAGCGCGGCACCCGCACCCGCGCGCAGAGCGCCGCGCCACCGGGCCGGGCGACGGCTCGTCGTTTGCTCCAACAAGGAGCCCGTCAGGCTGTCCGTCGAAGTAATCGCTCGCGTCATGTCACCGATGGGCTCCTGACGTGGGGTGTGCAAGACGAGCGCCAGCGTCCCACCCAGGGCGCGACGGAGCCGACAGCGAGACCGGAAAGGGTCGGCCGTGCCCGCTCACGGCTCGCCTGGCGGTGGGATCACTCCGTTGGAAGACGCAAGCGGTGGCTCGCAGATCGCCACGATCGCCGTCGGGGAGTAGCGAAGTTCCACGACGGGTGCGACTGGCTCGATCGATGCAGTGCTCGCGAGCTGGGCCGCGCCCATCCGTGCGTGAGATAGGCGACCCGGTCACTGCACGAAACCATCTCTTTACGCAGAGAGGAAGACGAACATGAGAACGAGAAACGCGTTGGTGGCGGTGCTCTGGCTCGCTGGCTGCGCCACGGCCGGACCGTCGGGCGAAACCATGGAGGCGACGGCGTCCTCGATCCGGGCGGCGGACGAGCTCGGAGCGCCCAAGGTCCCGCAGGCGGCGCTGCACCTGCAGCTCGCCAAGGAGCAGTCGCAGCACGCCAAGCAGCTCATCGCAGCGGGTGACGGCGAGGAAGGTGCGCTCCTGATGATGCGCGCCGATGCCGATGCGGAGCTGGCGGTGGCGCTCGCCCGCAGCTCGGTCGAGACGGCCAAGGCCCGCAAGGCGATCGAGAAGGTCCGAACCGTACAAACCAGTGCTCCGTAAGGAGAAAGGACGAGACCCATGCACGTCTATGGAAGCTATGTGACGCGAGTCGTTTCGATCGCTGCCTTCGCAACCCTCGGAGTGGGTTGCGCCACGGTGGCTCCCACGGAGCTGGTGCGCGCGAGAGAGGCCTACCAGCGCTCGACCCTCGGGCTCGCCGCCGCGAGGGCCCCAGCCGAGCTGCACAAGGCCAAGGCGTCGCTCGACAAGGCCGAGGAGTCCTTCGCCGAGGAGCCGACGTCACGCCGGACGCGCGACCTCTCGTACGTCGCCGAACGCAAGGCGCAGCTCGCAGACGCGATCGCCGAGGCCCGGCGGGCCGACAAGTCGCGCCTGGAGGCGGAGCAGGAGTACCTGACGAGGCAGCAGCAGCGGGCCCAGCAGACCAGCAAGGCGCTGGCCGATACCCGTGGGGAGCTCGCGGACACCGAGCGCTCGCGGCAGGCCGGGTCCAGGGCGCTCGGCGCCGAGCGCGCTGCGCGCCTTGGCGCAGAGGCGAAGGCGAAGGAGGCGGCGGAGGCCCTCGCCAAGCTGGCCGCTGTCAAGGAGGAGGAGCGCGGCCTGGTGATCACGCTCTCGGGGAGCGTCCTCTTCGCCAGCAACCAGGCCACCCTCCTGCCGTCGGCGCAGACGCGACTGAACCAGGTCGCGGACGTGCTCCTGACGACCAAGGAGCGCACGCTGGTCGTCGAGGGCCACACGGACTCGCAGGGGACCTCCGGGTACAACCTCGGCCTCTCGCAGCGCCGAGCCGACGCCGTCCGGACGTACCTCATCTCGCGCGGGTACGCGGCCGATCTGATCCGGGCGCGCGGCTTCGGCAAGGAGCGTCCGGTGACGGAGAACAGCAGCGTCGAGGGGCGCGCCAATAACCGGCGCGTGGAGATCGTCGTCGAGCCCAAGCTCAAGGCGTCGCTGTAGCCATGAGCCGGTCATTCACGAAAGGAGCGGCCATGAGACCGAGATATCGATACACCGCAGGAGTTGTGCTGCTGAGCGCTGCAGCCTTCGGGGCCGGCTGCGATACGACCACGGCCAAGCCATCGGCCGGGGTCGGAGCGGTCGAGGCCACCAAGCCGGAGCTGGAGAAGGTCCGCAAGGAGACGAAGGAGGCCGCGCAGGCCACGAAGGACTACGGCTACGCGGTGCGGGCCCAGTTCGTCAAGGACATGCAAGAGGAGCTGGCGGCGGTCAACAAGGCGCTCGAGCAGCTCTCGGCCAAGGTCGAGGCCTCGAACGCCGCGGCCAAGGCCGACGCGAAGGCCAAGGTGGAAGCGCTGCGCGGTAACGCGTCCCGGCTAACGGGCGAGCTCGACAAGCTCAAGAACGCGCAGGAGGTGGCCTGGGAGCAGGCGAAGGCAGGCTTCAAGAAGTCGCATGAGGAGCTGAAGGCGTCAGTGGCTCAGGCGCGCACGTGGCTGAGCGAGAAGATCGCGCCGTAGACCGACAGGGCGCAGAAAGGAAAGGTGCACCATGTTGTGGGCCATCATGATTGCGTTGGCCGTGTTGTGGGCGGTCGGCCTGGTGAGTTCCTACACGCTCGGAGGCTTCATCCACATCCTGATCCTCGCGGCGGTCGTGCTGCTCGTCGTGCGGCTGGTGCAAGGACACCGGCACAGCACCGCCAGCTAGCTAACGAAGGGCCGCGCTGGCCGCGAGACGTCCCCTGCGGGAGTCTCGCGGCCAGTCCAACCAGGATTGATGGGGGTAATCTGCAGGGCTGTGCGGCGAACCACTCTCGGGCGAGCTACGCTTTGTTGGCCCCGTCCTTCAGTTTCTGACCCGCCTCTTCGACCTTCTCTCCGACCTTCTTGGCGGTCTCTTTGACCTTGTCGGTGGCGCGTTGTGCCAGCTCCTTCGCCTCCTCGCCGACCTTCTTGGCCTTCGTCACGGCGCTGTCGATACCTTTTTCGATCTTCTTTTCGATGTTCATGGCTGCTCCTCCGTGATCACGAGTGATCGTCTATCACGCAGTGCATCAGCCGTGCCGGCGTCCCTCCCGCGATATCCGCAGAACTCGGGCGCCACGGGCCACCCTGGGCTCTGGTGATTTGCGAGGCTGCTCTGGCGTCCTGCAAGAGTCGGGGCGCCGAAGGGCCGGCGCCGGGGGACGCAAGCCGCAGCTTCGCAACGTCCCACGCCTCGCCCGTCGCAGGCACGGCTCCTGCACTCCTGCATCGCGGCCATCGGCCCATTGCAACGGAGGCGTCATGGGTGGACAGGAGGAACTGAAGGGCCCGGATCTCGGCCACGACGGGATCGCGGCCACGGCTCTCGCCGACGGTGCGATGCTGGAGGGACACGTGGACGGCGTGGCGGTGCTTCTCGCTCGGCGCGGTGCCAAGGTCTTCGCCATCGGCGCCCGGTGCACGCACTACGGGGCGCCGCTCGCCGACGGAGCCATGAGCGGCGAGCTCGTACGGTGCCCGTGGCACCACGCGGCCTTCGACCTGCGCACCGGCGCGGCCGTCGCGCCGCCGGCGCTCGACCCCGTGACGTGCTGGAACGTGGACCAGCGCGGCGGGCGCATCTTCGTGGCCGGCAAACAGCACCCGCAGACGGCTCAGCGCCTGACGGGCGATGCACCTCGGCGCATCGTAGTCCTCGGCGCCGGTGCCGCGGGCGCCTGCGCCGTGGAGACGCTGCGGCGCGAGGGCTACGAAGGTGACCTGCTGCTCGTCGGACGCGACGAGTTCGTACCCGTCGACCGGCCGAACCTCTCCAAGGACTACCTGGCCGGCACCGCCCCCGAGGAATGGATTTCGCTCCGCTCGCGCGGCTTCTACGCCGATCGTGGCATCGATCTCTGCCTCGGAGTCGCCGCCGAGGCTCTGGACACGAAGGTCCGGACCGTCCGGCTCTCGAACGGCACGTCGATCACCTACGACGCGCTCCTGCTCGCCACCGGCGCCGACCCGATCCGGCTGCCGATCCCCGGCCACGACCTCCCCCACGTGCACACGCTGCGCTCCCTCGCCGACAGCCGGGCGATCATCGCGCGCCTGTCGCACGCGAGACGGGCCGTGGTCCTCGGCGCCAGCTTCATCGGGCTCGAGGTCGCCGCGTCGCTGCGCGCTCGCGGCCTCGAGGTGGACGTCGTCGCGCCGGAGAAGCAGCCCCTCGAGAAGACGCTGGGCGCCGTGGGGGGCTTCGTGCGCTCGCTGCACGAAGACCACGGGGTGCGCTTCCACCTGGAGCGGAAGCCGGTCGCCATCACCGCCCACGAGGTGACGCTGGACGACGGCAGCCGGCTCGCCGCTGAGCTGGTGGTGATGGGGGTCGGGGTCCGACCGACGAGCGAGCTCGCGCAAGCCGCAGGCCTCGCCGTGGATGGCGGCATCCTCACGGACGCGTACCTGGAAACGAGCGTTCCGGGCATCTTCGCGGCGGGCGACGTGGCGCGCTACGCCACGGCCCACGGCACGCGGCAACGCGTGGAGCATTGGGTCCACGCGCAGAGGCAGGGGCAGGTCGCGGCCGAGAACATCCTCGGGCGAAGACGCCCCTTCACGCAGGTCCCCTTCTTCTGGAGCGCGCACTACGACGTGACGATCTCGTACGTCGGCCACGCCGAGAGGTGGGACTCGGTGGAGCTCGCGGGCAGCCTGGAGCGCCGCGACGCGATGGTCGCGTACCGCGCGGCAGGGGTGATCTGCGCCGTGGCCACTGTGGGGCGCAATCGGGCCAGCTTGAGAGCGGAGGAGGCGCTCGAGCGGGGCGACCATCGGGCCCTGGAGGACTTGCTGAGGGAGCAACGGGCGCCAGCCGGCGGCGCACGGAGCTCCGCGACGAGACCGTGAGCTGCGAGGAGACGATGAAGACCTACGATGCGGTGGTGATCGGGGCAGGACTCGGTGGGCTCTCGGCCGCCGCGCGGCTCGCGCGCGCCGGATTCTCGGTGCGGCTGCTCGAGCGTCACGTCCAGCCCGGGGGCTATGCCACCACCTTCTTCCGCGACCCCTTCGAGTTCGAGGTTTCGCTCCACGAGCTCTGCGACATCGGCCCCCCCGAACGCCGCGGGTCCCTCTACCGCAGTCTGGAGGAGCTCGGGGTGGCCGAGCGGGTGGAATTCCTGCAGCTCCCCATTCTCTACCGGACCGTCGCCCCCGGGCTCGACCTCCGGGTGCCCGTGGGCCGCGAGCCGGCCCTGCAGGCTCTGATCTCCGCGTTTCCTGGCGAGCGCCGCGGGCTCCGGCGCCTCTGGGACCAGCTCTTCGGCATCGTGGACGAGCTCCGGCAGCTCAACGCGCGCCAGGGCGCGGCGAGCGCCCCGCATCGCGTCCTCTCCACCCTGCTCCGCTACCCGCGTCTCGCGCACGCGGCGACCGTGCCGCTGGCCGCGATCCTGGATCGCGCGCTCGAGGACCCGTGGGCCCGGCTGGCCGTCACGCAGCTCTGGACCTACTTCGGGTTGCCCCCCTCGCAGCTCTCGCTCTTGCTCTTCGCCGGGGGTCTGGCCTGCTATCTCGAGACGGGCGCCTCCTACCCGGTCGGCAAGTCGCAGCGCCTCTCGAACGCCTTCGTCGAGGTCATCGAGGAGGCCGGCGGCGAGGTGAGCCTGGGCTGCGGCGCGAAGCAGATCCTCTGCCGGGCGGGACGCGTCATCGGCGTGGTGACCGACCACGGCGAAGAGCTGGCCACTGACGCGGTGGTGGCCAACGCCAATCCGATCACCACCGCCTTCGACCTGATCGGTCGCGATCTGGTGCCCGAGGCGTTTCTCCATCGACTCGCCGCGGCGCGCCCGAGTCTCTCCACGGTCTGCGTCTACCTCGGCCTCTCGAAGAGCTCGGAGGAGCTCGGCCTGGTGGACCACGAGGTCTTCTTGAACCACCACGTCGACGTCGAGAAGCAGTACGCGAGCGCGTTCGAGGCGGCGTTGCCCGATCCGTTGCTGATCACCGCGTACAACGCGACCGACCCTGCGTTCTCCCCCCCCGGGACCTCCGTCGTGGCCTTGACGGTGCTGGCCGACGGCGAACGGTGGGCCGCCGTGCCCGCCAGCGAGTACCCCGAGCTCAAGCGCACGCTCGCGGAGCGCATGGTCTCTCGCGCCACCGAGCTCTACCCCGGGCTTCGGGACAGCATCCAGGTCTGCGTCGCCTCGACCCCCGTCACGAACATGCGCTACACCGGCAACGTCGGGGGAGCCATCTACGGCTTCGCCAACACGCCCGCCGAGAATCCCGCGTTCCGGCTCGACCAACGCGGCCCACTCGGGGGTCTATGGTTTGCGGGCGCCTGGACGCGACCGGGCGGTGGCTACGCGCCGTGCGTGGCCTCGGGCTGCGCCGCCGCCGAGGCGATTCTGGCCGAACGAGGGGCCGCACTTCCCGTGGCCGCGAGCCAGGGTGCGCGATGAGGCTCCGCAGCTATCTCCGCCTGCTCGAGGACGCGCGACCCGTCGTCCGCACGCTGCGGCAGGCCTACGGGACGCCGCAGCCGTCCGAGACGCCGCCCTACGAACGAGAGCAGGCCCGGCAGGTGACCGACCGGCTGCACCCGGGGTGGATCGTGGTTCGCGTGGTCCGGATCCGCGTCGAGACGCTCTGCACGCGAACGCTGGTGCTGAAGGCCCGTCGCGGCGCGCTGCCGGCCTTTGCTCCCGGTCAGTACGTGAACGTCTTCGTGGAGGTGCGCGGGGTCCGGACCAGCCGGCCGATGAGCATCTCCGCCCCGCCGCGGGCCGACGGTACGATGGAGCTGACCATCAAGCGCAAGCCAGGCGGCTTCGTCTCCGAGCACCTCGTGGACCACCTGAAGGTGGGGGACGCGCTCGCCGTCTCGGGCCCCGAAGGAGACCTTCCTTTTCAGCCCGCCCGGGACGGCAAGGACCTGGTCTTCATCGCGGCGGGCAGCGGCGTCACGCCGTTCATGGGCATGCTCGAAGACCTCGCCCGGCGCTGGCCCGAGGTGCGCCTGGCCCTGCTCTACGGCAGCCGCACGGCGGAGGCCATCATCTTCCGCGATCGTCTGGAGGCGCTCGCCCGCCGGGGGAGGCTGCGGCTGCGGCACGCCGTCTCGAGACCCAGCCTCGGCTGGGCCGGCGAGCGTGGCCGCATCGATCCGCCCATGCTCCGACGCTTTCTTCACGGGGAATCGCTCGACGGAAAGACCTTCTTCGTCTGCGGTCCGCCGGAGCTCGATCGGACCGTCACGCGGGCGCTCGAAGCGGCCGGCGTCCCCGGCGGTCGGATCCGCGCGGAGTCGTCGGGCTCCCCCGAGGCGATCACGGGCCGCTCCGACTGGCCGGTCGGACTCCGGGCCAACCAGGTCTTCATGGTCCGGATCGAGGGACACGCGGCGCCCATCGCCGCTCGGGCCGGGGAACCCCTGCTCAGCTCGCTCGAGCGCGCCGGCCTCTCGGTCCCGGTCCTCTGCCGCTCCGGTGTTTGCGGCTCGTGCCGCACCCGCCTGACGGAGGGAGCGGTCGTGCGATCGGTTCGCGCGGGACAGCGCGCGTCCGAGAGCGCGGCCGGGTACATTCACGCGTGCGTTTCACACCCGGTGAGCGACCTTCGCGTCGCGCTGCTGCCCGCCTCTCCGCGGGTCCCCTGAGTGCCGTGCCGCCCGCGTCGCGCCATCCTGGGACCGGGGAGCCTCGGCGCCCGCCGCGAGGGCGTGGCGGCTCGCCCCGGCAAAGCGCCGCGGCGCTCGTCCTGATCGCGGGCCTGAGCCTGGGTCTTCGTCCGCGGAGCGCGCGGGCCGAAGGACCCGATGCGTCGGTTCCGCGAGACGCGAGCCCGTCGGCGCAGCTCGTGATCACCGGAATCGGCGTGCTGCCCGAAAGCGACGTGCGGGCTACCGCCGGGGTGCCGCCCCAGGGGCTGGCCGAACGCGACGCCTGGGCCAAGGAGGCCACGCGCCGGGTCGTGGCCGCCTATCAGGCCAGATCCTACGCCTACGCCCGCGCCTGGTATCTCGTCGAGCCCAGCGGAAGGATCCATCTGCACCTCGACGAGGGACGCATGCGGGTGATCTACACCGGCGTCAGCAGCGTGGTGGCGTTTCTCTTCAGTCTCGACTTCTACCTGCCCCGCGGCGTCTTTCACGAGCCGTCCCTGCGCCGAGGGCTCGAGCGCCTCAAGCGGAAACACGACCTCCTGAACATCTACTACCGCGTGAAGGAGCCCGGGGAATACAACACGAACGTGCTGGGCAAGAACGAGCCCCAGCGCGTGCTCCAGATCTACGTCGTGACCCCCGACGCCGTGGGCTGGGGCTTCGACATGCGCTCGAGCCCCACCTGGGGGCTGCTCCCCGGCGTCTCGTACACTCGACGCAGCCTGCTCTGGGCGGGAGATCGCCTGCGCGCCAAGGCCGAGGTGGGCTTTCCGTACCGACGCTACCTCCTGGACATCGACCCCAAGTTCCAGTGGGTGCACGGCGGGCTGGAGTTCGAATACACGCTGCCGCGCATGGTGGGCCGTCGCCTCGCGCCACGTCTCGACTCGTCCATCTACGTCTCGCGCCCGGAACGCCTGTCGCTCGGCCTGGCCAGCTACCACCTGCTGCGCACCCCGACGCTGGCCAGCCTGGTGCTCTTCCTCCCCGGACTGGAGCTCAGTCTCGGAGGGGGCGTCGAGGTGCTCCGCGCGTTTCTCCTCGACCCGGCCCCCGGGCCGCCGCCCCTCGAGCCCGTCCCCGGCCCTGCCACCTCGGTGCGCGGCCTGGCACGGCTCGGGGCGAAGCTCGAGGCGCGCTCCGAGGTGCTGCGTCGCGACTGGCGCACCTTTCTCGCCCTCCGCTGCGACCTCATCGCCTCGGGGGCGCAGCGCTGGATGTTCCAGAGCGAGCTCGTGGGACAGCTCTTCCGCGGCTTCGGCCGCCATCGCTTCTTCGTGTCCGGCCGGGGCCTGCTCCTCGCCGGCGACGTGCGCTTCTGGGACGACGTGGCGCTGGCGAGCGACTTCCAGCGCGTCTTCTTCGGCAATCGCTACTGGGTCCGCGGAGCCGGGCAGCTGGAGACCGCGTATCGCATCAACCTCTGGTGGTATTGGTTCGACCTCGGGGTCTTCCACGACCTCTCGGTGTTCGCGGACCGGACGCGGCCCGAGCGACCGGTCGCCGTCGCCAATGCCTTCGGCCCGAGCATCCACTTCCTCCTGTTCGACCTGTTCGCCCTGGATCTCTTCGCGGGCTTCGGTTTCGCGCCGGTGGGCTTCGACCACACCCTCTCCCTGAGTCTGCAGACGATCTTCTAGCGGGACTCACTGCCTCCCCCGGCCCGGCCTGCAACAGGGGACGACGCTCGCAGGTGCGCCGCTTGCATCGGGCTTCGGCATCTTCGATCCGGCCACACTGCTCAGGAGGACCTGCCATGGAAACGAGAACGCACGAAATCGCCGACGGTATCTTCCGCTTTTCCACACTGGTGCCCGATATCGCGGGCGGATTCACGTTCAACCAGTTTCTGATCCGGGCCCGGGAACCCCTGCTCTTTCACACCGGCCCACGCGGCATGTTTTCTCTGGTGTCGGCGGCCGTGGCGAAGGTCGTGCCCCTCGATACGCTCCGCTGGATCACCTTCGGCCACGTGGAGGCGGACGAGTGCGGCTCGATGAACCAGTGGCTCGCCGCCGCTCCTCGGTCCGTCGTGGCACACGGCGGGGTGGGCGTGATGGTGTCCCTCAACGACCTGGCTGACCGCCCGCCGCGCGCGCTCACCGACGGCGAGGTCCTCGACCTGGGCGGCAAGCGGGTGCGCCACCTGGATACGCCGCACGTGCCGCACGGCTGGGAGGCGCGACTCTTGTTCGAGGAGACGACCCGCACGCTCCTCTGCGGCGACCTGTTCACGCACACCGGAGACGGGCCCGCCGTGACCGCGGGCGACATCGTGGGCCCCGCGCAGAAGACGGAGGAGCTGTTCCACGCGACCTGTCTAACTCCGACGACCGGCGCCACGATCAGAACCCTCGCCGCGCTCGAGCCGCTCACGCTGGCCGTGATGCACGGCTCCTCCTTCAACGGGGACGTGACCGGCGCCCTGGAGGCGCTCGCCCAGTACTACGACCGCCAGCTTCGGGACGCCGGAGCTCCAAGGTAGACGCGCGGGTCGGTGGCGGAGGGCGACGACGCCGCCGCCCTCCGCCTCCAGCTCCTCGTCGCGCTGCCTGCCTCTCTCGGCCGTCAGGCCTCGAGGAAGCCGAGCAAGTCGGCGTTGAGTCGGTCCTTGTGCGTGTCCGTGAGCCCGTGGGGCGCCCCGGCGTAGATCTTCAGGGTCGAGTTCCTCACCAGCTTCGATGAGCGGAGGGCCGCAGCCCCGATGGGCACGATCTGGTCGTCGTCCCCGTGCACGATGAGCGTCGGCACGTCGAATTTCTTGAGGTCCTCAGTGAAATCCGTCTCGGAGAAGGCCTTGATGCAGTCGAAGGCGTTCTTGTGACCGGCCTGCATCCCTCGGAGCCAGAACGCGTCGATCACGCCCGGCGAGACCTTGGCACCGGGCCGGTTGGCGCCGAAGAACGGGCCGCTGGCGAGGTCCTTGTAGAGCTGCGAGCGGTCGGCGATCGCGCCGCGTCGAATCCCGTCGAAGACCTCCATGGGCACCCCGTCGGGATTCTCCGCCGTCCTCAACATGAGCGGCGGGACGGCCGCGATGAGGGCCGCTTTGGCCACGCGCTTCGACCCGTGGAGGCCAAGGTACCGGGCCACCTCACCCCCACCGGCGGAAAATCCGACGAGGAACACGCGGCTCAGGTCGAGCGCTTCGACGAGCGCCGCGAGATCGTTGGCGTAGGTATTCATGTCGTTCCCCTCCCCAGGCTGGCTCGAGCGCCCATGTCCCCGGCGGTCATGGGCGATGCAGCGATAGCCGTGGGCCGCCAGGAAGACCATCTGCGCCTCCCAGCTATCGGCATTGAGCGGCCAGCCGTGACTGAACACGACGGGCTGCCCACTGCCCCAGTCCTTGTAATAGAGCTGCGTTCCGTCCTTGGTCGTCATCGTGCTCATCGGTGTCTCCTTCACATCCTGAACCAGAGGATGATCCTCGCCTCGAGGGCCATCACGCTCTCGCGCGCCGCCGCCCTCCCCCCCTACTTGCCGCACTGCCTGGCCAGGTAGTTCTGGATCCCCATCTGCGCCACCTGATCGCGCTGGGCCTCCAGCCAGTCCAGGTGACGCTCTTCATCCTTCAGGATGTCCTCGAGAAGCTCGCGCGTGCCGCTGTCCCGGACCTCCTGGGCCTGGACCACGGCCGCGTTGTAGCTCGGCACGGAGGCGTTCTCGGAGCTCAGGTCGGACTCGAGGATGGCCTTCACGTCCTTCCCGATATTCACCGCGTCCAGCTTGCTGACCGTGGGCGTGCCCTCGAGGAACAGGATGCGGCCGATCAGCTTGTGCGCGTGCTTCATCTCGTCGATCGCGCGCTTGTGGATGTCCTGGTGGAGCCTCTTGTAGCCCCAGTTTTCACACATCTCCGAGTGAACCATGTACTGGTTGATGGCGGTGAGCTCCTCGCGGAGGAGCTTGTTCAAGGTCGTGATCATCTGCTCGTGGCCGTGCATGTGATCTCCTTCCGGTGTGCGCTCGCGAGATGCAACCACCGAGCCAGGCCGCGCGGCGGTTTGAGGCGCGATCCGTGGCGATCCGCAAGACCGGGCTGGCGATCTGCAAGCCGCGAAGCGTGGCGACCCGGAGCCGCGGCGGCTGCAGCTCGAAGATGTTCGGCCGGCACGGTGAGTGCATCCCCCAAGCACGTTCCGGACGGGCACGTCCTCGAGCGACGGCCAGGGACGCGACCACCCACCGCACGGGAGGGGCAGAGCGACGATGCGGGACCCCCAGGACGACAGCGCGGCCTCACCGCCCTCCGCGGCCCCCGATACCTCCGGCCCGGCCGGTGGGTCGAAGGCGCAACCCGGGGCCCTCCGCTGGGCCGCGATTCTCCTCTCTCTCGGCGCCGCGCTCATGGTCTGGCCGCTGTGGCCGCCGCTGGTCCTGGCCGCCTGGTTTGCCGGCCTCGCGCGTCCGCTCATGATGGCGCTCAGCCGCCTCACGCGGGGCCGGCAGCGCGTGGCTGCCGTGGTCACCGTGGCGCTCTTGCTGCTCGTCCTCGTGCCCATCGGGCTTTTCATCGCGCTGCTGGTCTCGGCCGGCGCGGAGCTCCTCCAGACCCTGCTCCGGTCGCAGGGCGGCAAGAACGCGCTCGAGGCGATCGTCTCGGGCGGGGGTGACGCGGGCCACCGGCTGGCGCTGTCCGACCTGTTCAGCCTCGCGAAGCAGTACGGCGAGCGCGCCTTCGTCCTGGTGACCAGCATCGCCTGGGCCACCGCAACCGGCATCCTCGGGACGGTCGTGTTCGTGCTCGCGGCCTACACCTTTCTCGCCCGGGGAGAGAAGGTCACCACCTGGCTCGAGGCCCACCTGCCCCTCGCCCCGGCGAACTTCCGCCGCTTCGCGGCCGCCTTCAACGAGACCGGGCGCGGCCTCGTGGTAGGCGTCGGGCTGACCAGCATCATCCAGGGCGTCGCGGCGACCGTCGCCTACCTGGCACTCGGCATTCCACGCGCCTTCGTGCTCGGCGTGCTGACCGCGGTCTCGTCGCTGATCCCGGCGGTGGGCACGGCGCTCGTTTGGGGGCCGGTCGCCGTGGGACTGGCGCTCACGGGCCGGTGGGGTCGGGCCATCGTCATGGCGTCCATCGGGCTCTTCGTGATCGGTCTCGCGGACAACGTGCTCCGCCCTCTGCTGTCTCGCCACGGGAGCCTGCGCCTGCCGACCTTCGTCTTGCTCGTGGCCATGTTCGGGGGCCTCGCAACCCTCGGCGGGTGGGGCCTGCTGCTGGGTCCCCTGCTCGTGCGGCTGGCCGTCGAAGCGGTCTCCATCGAGCGCGACCAGCGTCTGACGCGTTAGGGGTTCCGCGATTTCTTGCTGCGTCGCCGCGAGCCAGTCATCATGCGGAGAGACGGAGGAAGCCATGCGAGCTCAACCGCCCTGCTCTCGGTGGATCGCCGTGACGGTCGCCCTGGCCTTCCACTCCTCGCCCGGAGCGGTCGCGCACGCCGGAGACGAGACCGGGCCGACGTACAGACGCCACCGCGGACAGATCGTCTTCCAGGGCGAGGAATTTCCCGCCGTGGACGACGAGAAGTCCCTCGCGGAGCTGGTGAAGAAGGCGAAGCGCAACAAGGCCCTCGAGAAGGACAAGGACGGCAACTGGCGCTTCAACTTCATCGCCTTCCTGAGCAGCGCGCCCGGCGCCAACAAGGTCAATCTGGTCTGGTTCTCCCTCGGGAAGAAGACCGAGCAGATCGACTACACGGAGTTCAGCGTCCCCCCGAGCGAGGTGATCCTGCGCGCCAAGTCGGTGCTCATCGGCGCGCAGGGGTTCGCCTCGGGCGGGAAATACGAGGCGCGGATCACCCGCGTCATCGGCGGCAAGGAGAAGGTCTACGCCCGCTGCCGCCTCTCGCTGCAGTAGGCGCGTTGCACCATCCCTTTCCGCTCGCCGCGCGCGTCGCGGCCGCCTGGCTCCTCGTCGCAGCCGCTGAACGACCGTTGCCGGCGGACCCCGGGCGCGCGCGAATCCTCGAGACGCGTCTTCTGCGGGCCCACGCCGACGAGGACTCCGAGGAGCTCACCCGCGTGGCGCGACACCTCGGGCCGGCCCGAATCGCCGCGCTCCTCGCGGATCGAAACCGGGCGCTGCGCACCGCCGCGCTTTCGGCGGCGCCCCACCTCCGCACGAGCTTTCTGCTGCTCGCGCCCCTCGTCGAGCTGATGCAGGGGCAAGACCGCCCGCTGGCCGCCGCGGCCGCACGCGCGGTGCGGCGCATCACCGAGGACCTCCGCGTGAGCGAGCTCGAGCGCTACGACGAGATGCCCTCCACGCTGCGACCGCTCTTCGCCCGCGTCCTCGCCGTGGCGGTCGATCGGGCGCACGCCCTGGACGTGCGCACCGAGGCGATCCTCGCCCTCGCGCAGACCGCGGAGCTCCTCGACCTCGAGGAGGCCGCTCGCTTCCGGCTGCTCGCCGACCCCGACCCGCGGGTCCGCACGGTGGCGGTCGAGCTCCTCGCCACGCGGCGCACGAAGAGCGCTCTCGGGCGACTGGCACGGCTCGCCGCCCTCGATCCCTCGCCGGCAGTGGCCCGCGCGGCGCTGGTCACCCTCTGCGGGCAGCTCCCCGAGGAGGGCGGCGTGGCGAAGGAGCCGGCGCTCGAGGCGCTTCAGCACGCCCGTGCGCAGGTGCGCCTCCGTCGCGCGGCCGAGGATGCCGCGGCCACCGACGACGAGCTCCTCGACCTGGGGCAGTGTTTGCGCCGACTCGCGACCCCCGCCGACCGGCAGGCCTACGCGCGCCTGCGAGCGCGGTCCCCTCACCTCCAGCAGGCGCTGCCTCCGCCCTCGCGCTGACCGATAGCCGGGGCCTCGGTCCTTCCGAGGCCGAGCCTCCGGCCGGGTCCCTCTGCTACGATGTATGCGATGTCGGCACCGCCCCAGAGCCGCCTTGGGCCCACGCCGCTCGCGCCGCTCGCGCGAAGCAGCCGAAGGCGTGCCCTCGCCCGCTGGGCCATGTCCGGCTCCGCGCTGCTGCATCTGCTCTTGCTCTACCTGGCGGCACGGCACCCGGCCCCCCCGCCCGAGCGGCCGCCTCCGATGGAGGTGGAGCTCTTCGCCCCCGACAAGACCCCGAAGGAGGCCCGGGCGCTCGCCCTGCCCTCGCCCGTCGCGCCCGACCCCGCAGCTCCCTCGCAGCCGGCACGGGCGAAGCCCCCCGAGGAGCGCAAGGCCGCGCCGAAGCCGGCGGAGCCCGAAAAGCCCGAGGCCCTCGCCAAGCTGGAACCGCCCAAGCCCAAGCCCAAGCCCCCCGAGCCCGACAAGCCCGAGCCCGCGAAGCCCATCCCACCCCAGCCGATCCCGCGTCTGAAGATGGTCGAGGTCAACACGCCCGCGAGCGACCGACCGCCCGACCACGCGCGCTTCCTCTCGGACAAGGACCGTCGCGTCGAGCGCGAGACGCGGGCACAGCACACGAATCTGGTGAAGGACCACCCGAAGCCCGAGCCCTTCTCCGAGCCGAATCCCTCCAAGGCCGCCCAGCCGGGCGCCAAGAAGGAGCGGATCGCCGAGGATCGGCCGCAGAAGGCGCGTCCCGGGGCCGAAAAGTCCCGCCCCGAGCAGGCCTCGCGACCGCCGCTCCTCACCATGCGTGGGCCACCGCGCCCCGCGAGCCCGTCACCGCGCGAACCGTCGCCGGCGAGCGCTCGCCCCGCGCCGAACGGGCTGCGCCCGGCCCTCCCGAGCTCTGCGGCGCCCAGGCCGCCGCAGCAGACCTCGGCCACCGGCCGCCTCGAGCTGAGGCCCGACTACCGCGCCTTCGACCGCATCTTCGGCCAGCAAGGGGCGAAGGAACGCGAGATCGCGCGCCTGTCGAAGCGAGAGACCTCCGCCGGCGCGGGCGGCTTCCAGAAGAAGTGGCAGCGCATCCGCTCGGCGCTCGAGAACTTCGTGCCGGAGGTGCAGCCGGGCAATCAGACGGCCCTCGGTACGCGCGCTCACCCGTTCGCGCTTTTCATCGCGCGCATGCACCGCAAGATCCACAAGCTGTGGGGCTTCGGCTTCCTCGTGGACCTCGACGGCAAGCCCGACGGCAACGCGATGAACGACATGAGCCTCTGGACCACGGTGGAGGTGGTCGTGAACCCGGACGGTCAGGTCGCGAAGGCCACCATCGTGCGTCCGAGCGGCGTACTGACCTACGACGTGGCGGCGCTCGACACGGTGTTCAGCGGCGGGCCCTACGGCGAGACCCCGCGCGCGATTCGCTCCGCCGACGGCAAGGTGTACCTGCACTGGCGCTTTCATCGGGACCATCGCCAGTGCGGAACCTTCGGCGTGGACCCGTACATCCTGACCACGCCGCCGAAGGGCCCCATCGACACCAACCCCGCCGAGGTGAAGCAGGAGACCTCCCCGCGCGTGCTGCGCCGGCTCAACCGGCCCCCGCCCCGCGGCCCGGTCCAGGTCCCGATGGGACCGCTCGGCAGCGGTGGCGCAGGCGGCGACGCGCCAGCCGCACCGAAACGCCCGGCTGCGCCCAAGAGCCAGGCTCCGACGGGCGGAGGCGGCCCCGTGGTGAGCAGCCGCGACCCGGCTGCCGAACGGGTGGCGCGCGCCTTCTTGGCGGCCCTCGGAGCGGGCGACGCGAAGCGGATGGCCGAGCAGGCGGGAGGCCCCTTTCTGGCGCAGGGCCGGGCGGTCACGCGCTCGCGGGCCGAGCTCGAGCGGATGCTGAAGGACCTCGTGACGGAGCTGCCCGACCGCCGGCTCGTGGGGATGCGGCTGCTCACGGCCATGGAAGCGCGCCAGCAGCTCGGAGAGCTCCCGCCCGGAATGAGCTACGGGACGCCGATGCTGGCCTCGCACGCCACGTTGGGCCGGACGCGACTCGTGCTGCTCCTCGAGCAGCGCAAGGGGCGATGGCTCGTGGTGGGGATCAACCGATGACGCGCAAGCGCCGCTCGCTGCTCGCCGGCGCCCTCGTCGCGAGCCTGCTCGCGGGGCGCGCCTCTGCGGAGCCCATCGCGCACGAGTACGTGGCCCCGCCGGGGCAAGCCGGCCCACCGAGCTGGCCCCGGGAGGGCAAGCTCCCCGAGTATCTCCAGCTCGAAGACACGCGGCTGCCGCGGCCCGAGGCGAGCGCTCCCTCGTCACCAGGGCAACCCATCCACGGCGCGGGCGACCGCTCCACGCAGGCGCGCCCCGACCGCACCACCACGCACGACGGGACCCTCCGCTACCCGGAGGAGTTCAACCCGAGCGTGGTCCCCTTCAAGCGCGTGGCGGCCTTCGACCGCGTGGAGGCCGACGACCGCCTGCGCGTGGCCGACCCGCGCCTCCATCCGCTCCCGCTCGCGCGACGCCCCACCCCACCCGACCGCGAGGCCTTCTGGGGACACGTCCTGCTCCGGGCTCGGCGCGGCGAGGCGGTCCCCCTTCCGTCGGTCTCGGCGGAGGCCCAGATCGTGAGCTACCAGGCCTCGCCCCCGTCGGTGGTGCAGTTCTTCCGCGACGGAGCGGACAACCTCTGGGCGCGCGCCGACCACGACGGCCTCCTCAAGCTGGTCTTCGTGACCGACGCCCCGCGGCACTACTTCGCCCCCGAGCTCCCGCTGGGGGTCACCGCCGCGCAGGTCCCATCCACCCTCCGTCCGAGCCTCCCCGCCCAGGTCGCGAAGCGCGCCGCGCGCGTCCTGAAACACCTCGGCGTGTCCGCGAGCGCGCCGCTCGCCGAGCAACTCGACCGGCTGGTGGCCTACTTCCGGAACTTCACGCCCGGACCGCTTCCGCGCCTCACGGGGGACACCTACCTCGACCTGGCGCTCAGTCAGAAAGGGGTCTGCCGCCACCGCAGCTTCGCCTTCGTGGTCACCACGCAGGCGCTCGGGATCCCCGCGCGCTACGTGCAGAACGAGGCGCACGTCTTCACCGAGGTCTTCGTGCCTCGTCTCGGATGGATCCGCATCGACCTCGGCGGCGCGTCGAGCGCGCTCGAGATCTCGGGCGCCGACGGCAAGGTGATGCACCGGCCCGGCCCCGACCCCTTCCCGCGCCCCTCGAGCTACCAGGGGGGCTACAGCCAGCTCCTCGGCCGCGTCACGGGTCTGAGCCCGAGCCAGCGCGCCGCGGCCGCCGCGGGCCCCCGACGCACCTCGCTGCGGTCGTTCTCGCGGCCGAACGGCGCTCCGTCGAACGGAGCCGGCGCGGCGGGCGGAGCGGCGGGGTCGGCACCCGGCGCCGAGGGTTCGGAGGCCGCGGGGTCGGAACGCGAGCGGAAGCCTTCGGCGGGAGGCGCGGACCCCGAAGCCGTGGGGGCCTTTCCCGGCGCCTCGGGTGCGGCGGAGCCGGGAGCGCCCGGAGCCCCGCCCGGGCGCGTGGCCACGCAGATCACCGCGCACTGCAATCTAGACCGCGCCCAGCGCGGCGAGCGGGTGCGCGTCTCGGGCCGGGTGCTCGCCGGCGGCCGCGGAGCTGCCGGCCTGCGCGTGGAGATCTACCTGAGCCGCGACGGCCAGAGCGCCGAGGCGCAGCTCGGGGCCACCGTGACGGGCCCCGACGGCAGCTACCTTCTCGAGGCGCCCGTCCCGCTCAGCGTCCCGGCGGGCGCCTACCGCGTCTTCGCCGCCACCCCGGGAGACACCCGCCACGCCCCGAGTCTCAGTCGCTGAAACGAGGCCATCCGCACGCCCGGCGCTCGCACCGCATTTGACGTCCTCGGACGAGCCGCGTAGTCTCAGGGCCAATCTCAGCAAGAACATCGGAGGCGGTGCATGCAGAACGCGCCCATCTTCATCGGGGGAGCGGCCCTCGCGGGCGGAATCCTGGGCTACGTAATCGCGTTGTCCAGCTCGAAAAAGGCTGCCGCCACGGCGGAGGCCAGGGCCGAAGAGCTCGAGAAGACGCTGGAGAAAGTGCAGAAGGAGGCCGCGGAGGCCGCCTCCTTGAAGGAGGCACGCGCCAAGGCGGAGGAAGGCCAGAAGTCCGCCGGAGAGAAGGCGAAGGGCCTCGAGAAGGAGCTCGAGAAGCTCCGCGCCGAGGCCAAGAAGGCCGAGGAGCAGCTCAAGGAGAGCGAGTCGGCCGCGGCAAAGGCCGCCGAGCAAGCGAGCGGCTACCTGGCGGCCAAGCAGCAGGCCGAGGGACGGGCGCAGCAGGCGCAGGGCGCCGCCGACGAAGCGCAGCAGCGCGCGGCTCAGCTCGAGCACGAGCTCGCGACCGTGCAGCAGGAGCAGGCGTCGCTCCGGCAGCAGCTCACCGGCCGCGGCGAGGAGCTGCAGCGCCTGCGCGCGGAGCTGTCGAGCCAGCGCCCCGCCGGTGGCAGCAGCCTCGAGGAGGCGGTGGAGCTCTTCTCGCAGTCCGACGGCACGCCGGACGGCATCCTGCGCCTCCTGCTCGAGGGCGAAGGGCAGAAGACCGCGGTGGTGGCGGATACGAACGGCATGGTCGTCGCCGCGGCCGGCGAGCCGAACCTCAAGGAAGGGGTCGCGGCAGCGGCCCAGCTCTTCTCGGTGCTGGGCGGGCAGCTCCGCGGCATGGTGCCTTTCGGCCAGGTCAAGGCCTTCCGGCTGCAGGATGGGCACGGCGTCATCGCCGGCCGCACCTTCGAGTACGCGGGCGAGACCATGGCGCTCGCCACCTACGGGCTGCGCTCGCCGAACGATCGCGCGCTGGACGGCGCTACCGCCAACCTGAGCGCGACGCTCTAGCCGCGTTTCCTCCGGCGGGAGCCTCCGGGCCCGCCACCTCCCCGTCCGCTCCCGAATTCTTGCCCCGCCCGCCGGCGCATCCCATCGTCGACGGGTGCCTTGGCCGCTCATCCTCGACAACCTCCTCGCGGCCGCGCTCACGCTCTGCGGGCTGGCCGCGCTGCTGCTGGTCCTGCACCTCGGCGAACGCGCCGTAGGCCGCCAGCTCGCCCGCCGCCTGGGCTGGCGCGCCGTGCTGCTCACCGGGTGGCTGGGGGTTCCGGTCCACGAACTGGGCCACCTCGCGCTCGCGCGCCTCTTCGGCCATCGCATCCTCGCCTGGGCGCTCTTCGAGCCCGACCCCGAGTCGGGGACTCTCGGTTACGTGCGCCACGCCTACTCGCGCCGCAGTCTCTACCAGCGCCTCGGCAGCTTCTTCATCGCCATCGCCCCGCTCCTCTCGGGCGGCGCAGCGCTCGTCGCGCTCCTCGTGTGGATGCTCCCCGGTCCCGCGCTCGCGGACCTCTACCTTCGCGCGTGTCGGCTCGGGGCGCTCGACCGCCTCGACGCGCTGCCCGGCGCGTTGCACCAGCTGCTCGCCGCGCTCGGCCAGGCCGTATGGGTCGACCGCACGGCGCTGCTGCCGCTGCAGCTCTACCTCGGCGTCTGCGTGGCGAGCCACCTGGCCCCGAGCGCCGCGGACTGCCGGAACGGTCTGCCAGGGCTGCTGCTCGTGCTCTTCGGTGGGGCCCTCGCCTGCGCCCTCGCCGGCCTGGCGGGCCATTCGACCCGCGCCTCGCTCGCGCTGCTGCCGGCCGTCGCCGCCCTCTGGCTCCTGGTCGCGCTCTTCCAGCTCCTCTACCTGGGACTGGTCGAGCTCCTCCACGGGCTCGGGCGGAGACGCGGGTTGACGGGATCCCTCCGGCGGGGAGAGAAATAGGCCATGGACGACCCCGAGCTGAACCGGTTAGCCGCCGAGCTCCTCGACCTCGAACGCCAGCGACACGGAGCTCCTCTGCCCGAGTCGGGGTCCGCGCGCCGGCAGGCGCTGATCTCGGCGCTCATGGATCGTCTGAACCAGCACCCGGGGGACGAGCGGCGGCGCTTCCTGCGCATCCCGGCGCAGATCGAGGTGCGCTTCCGCGTCGGTGGGGCGAGCATCACCTGCGCCGCGACGGAGATGGGCCTCGGCGGCCTGGCCCTCGCAGGCCACCTCTGGGTCATCGATCAACCGATCGTCCTCGAGGAGCTCTCTCTCGGGGGGAAGCGGTTCCCGCTGGAGTGCACGTGCCGCGTGGCGTGGAAGATCGACGACGAGGATGGCCAGCCCAAGGCCGGGCTTCAGTTCGTCGAGCCGTCGAGCGACGCTCGAAAGCAGCTCCGCGCGATCTTCGAGGAGCTCTTCCTCCAGTATCTCGCTACGCTCGCGCAGGACGGCCCGTAGCGCTGGACCTACCGAACGCGGTCCAGGCACGCGCCAACGGCGTTCTGTCTGACGTAGCTACTGCGCGGCCCGCGCGTCCCCGGCGCTCCCGCCATCCCGCTTCACTGCCGCGTCCCCGGCACTCCCGGCATCCCGCTTCACCGCCGCGTCGGCCGTCCCCCCGTCGGGCGCCGGCTGGAAGGGACCGCTCGCCGTATCGTCGAGGCAGACCCCCTTCGGATCCTTCGGATTGCTCTTCGCCTGCCCCGTGAAGCGGTCCCGGCAGCTCATGTTCGTCGGGTTCCCCTTCGCGGCAAAGCTCTCGCAGGTGAGCGTTCCGCCGAGGTCCGAGCAGATCTGCCGCGCGGCGTTCATGCAGATCGGCGTCTCGGCCGCCGGCACCCCCCCCACGGAGATCGCGTCGTAGGCGTAGCATTCGTAGTCGCCCCCCTTGTCCGCCCCGTGACCGCGGCAATCGTTCGCGCTCGCGAGCGTGCAGCTCTTCATGCACAGCCCCCCGTAGTACATCTGGGCGCAGGTGCTCCCCGTCGGACAGGCGAACTCGGGCACCGCCTTGCCGAAGGCGCAATTGCGCACCGTGCAGTAGCCGTTGTGGTAGCTCGGTCCGATGGCCGTCTTGTCCGCCGCCTCCTCGAGGCACGCTCCGCTGTTCGGGCAATCGAGGTCGCTCGCGCAGGGATCTCCCACCTTGGCCTTGGCCGACCCGAACGCGTGCGGCCCGCACAGACCGCCCTTCGTGCAGTTGCCGGGCCGCGCGCAGCGCTTCTGGTCGAGGTCGCAGAACGCATCGCTCGCCACGGCGGCGCAGTCGGGATCGCCCGCGCAGGTCTTGTTCGCGTAGACGGGGCAGTCCTTGCCGTCCTTGCAGGCCAGATACCAGCAGACGGCCTGCTTCAGGCTGGCGTAGCGCGTGGAGAGGGGGTGGCAGGTCTGCCCGCTCGACGACGGACACGGGTTCTGCGTCAGGCTGGGAGTGCACTTCTTGAGGCAGTAGTTCGAGGTCCCGCTCGTGAAGCGGAAGGCGCCGCAGACGTAGCCTTCGGGACAGTCGTCCTCGTTGGCGAGGGGCGTCGCGGGGCTATCGGGCTTGCAGGCGCGACTGCAGATGCCGAGCCCGCGATCGAAGTCCATCATGATGCACAGGGGCGAGCCCTTCTTGCAGGTGGCGTTTCCCGAGCACCCCTGTCCCAGGTTGCTCTCCAGCCCGAGGTCCGGCGCCACCGCCGCATCGGGCGCCGCGTCTCGTCCCGCGTCCCCGGCCGCGTCGACAGCCGCTGCGTCTCGCGTCGGACTCGGAGCCGCATCCGGCGTCCCCGAGCTCCCCTTGCAGCCGCACGCGAGGGCCAGGGCCAACGCCAGCCCCACGCCGGTTTCCCGTCGAGTCATTCGTTTCCTCCGTCGATGAACGAGCGTACCAACCCTACTCCACGAGGACCAGCACGAGGATCGTCGTCGCGGCGACGAGGAGCAGCGCGGCCAAACCGACGACGAGCCAGGTCCGCTGCTGGCCCGCGGCCGTCGCGAGCCCGCGCGGGTTGCGCGTCACGCTCATGGACGGAAGGGGCACGTCCTCGGAGCTGGTCTCGGGTTCTAGGCGCAGCTCCTCGGGCACGGGGGGCCCGCGACGCGCCTTCGGGGGGCTGCTCGCCGCGGGACCGGCCAGCCGCGGCACGGCGCGCGTCCGCTCGTCCGCATCCTGGAGGTCGTCGAGCGAGCCGCTCGCCTCCCGCGTCGCCGGGTAGAGCCCCTCCGGTGAGGTATTCAGATCCTCCCAGGTCCCTGCCGAGGACGCCTGGCGCCCGCGCGTCTCGTTCGCCGGCCGGAGCTCCACCGCCGACGGACCCGCGCTGGCCGGTTTCGGCGACTCCGGGGCACGTCGGGGCGAGGTGGCAGACAGGCGGCTCATGAGCTCCGCGGGCGGCGGAAGCGACGTGACCCGCATGAAGGGCGTGGTGAGCGTGCCCCAGTCCGCCTCGCCCGGTCCCCCCGCGCGCTTGAGCTCGAGCGCCTGGAGGAACGAGGTCGCGTTCGGATAGCGCATTCCCATCGCCGGGTGATGCGCACGCTCGAGCACCTCGAGGAGCCACGCGGGCAGCTCCGGCCGCCGCTGCCGCAGCGGGATGAGCCGGCAGTTCGCGATGTCCTCGGCGACCTGCTGCATGCTCTCGAGCCGAAACGGGAGCTCCCCCGAGAGGAGCTCGTACATGATCGTCGCCACGGCCCAGAGGTCCCAGCGCGCATCCACCGGGCCCCCCGCGGCCTGCTCGGGTGACAGATAGGCCGGCGTGCCGAGCACCTGATCTACGCGCGTGAGGTCCGGCCGATGCCAGTCCCCGTGCAGCGCCCGCGCGATGCCGAAGTCGAGGAGCTTGGCGAAGAGTCGGGGACGCCTTCCGCGCGCGAGCATGATGTTCGCGGGCTTGATGTCACGGTGCATGAGCCCCGCGCCGTGGACCAGCGCCAGCGCCGAGAGGACCTGGGCCCCGAGCTCGACCGCGTCCTCCGGCGGCACCGGCGCCTCCCGCTGGAGGTACGCGTCGAGGGTCTCCCCGTCCACGTACTCCATCACCAGGTAAGGCTGGTCGCTCCCCTCCACTAGCCCGAAGTCGTGTACCTGGACGATGTGCTCGTGCGTGATGGCGCCCGCCGCGCGGGCCTCGTGGAAGAAGCGTTCGCGGAGCGTCGCGGTCCCGGCGTCGGGATTCAGGACCTTCACCGCGAGGCGGCGCCCCAGGACGAGGTGCCGGGCCTCGTAGACGGTCCCCATGGCCCCGCGGCCGATGACCCGCAGGAGCTCGTATCGCTCACCGAGGATCGTCCCCGCCGGCAGCGCCGCCGCCGGGGTGGTCATACCCTGCTCCTCTGCTCGCTTCACTCCCTCCAAGCTATCGTCCCTTCGGGGCATTTGTCGAGCACGGCTACCCGGCGGGCGCTATACTCGCCCGGACCTCGTGTAGTATGCCCCTGGGGTGCGTCCGGGGTAGCCAGCGGCGGCGCACGACCCGGGCGGGACAACTCGACCGAACTCCGGGCAGCGACTGCCCCTCGACGGAAGCGCATACGTGATCGATCGCGTCGGCAACTATCGCATCACGGACGAGATCGGCAGCGGGGGGATGGCCGTCGTGTACAAGGGGATCCAGGAGTCCCTGGGTCGCACGGTGGCCATCAAGGCCCTCAAGACCTCCGTCTCCGAGGATCCGAGCGCGGTGGCCCGCTTCGAGCGCGAGGCGCTCTCCGTCGCGTCGTTTCAGCACGAGAACATCATCACGCTCTACGACTTCTTCAAGGAGCGCGGCGCCCTCTTCATGGTCATGGAGTACGTCGAGGGGATCGACCTCTACGACCTCCTCGAACGCTGCAGACCCCTCCCCGTGGACGTGGCCGTGATCATGGCCTTGCAGGTCGCGCGCGCACTCGACTACGCGCACTTCCGCGGCGTGATCCACCGCGACGTCAAGCCCGCCAACGTGATGATCTCCAACTCCGGCGAGGTGAAGCTGACGGACTTCGGCATCGCCCGTACGGAGCAGTCCGATCTCACCGAGATGGGCGTCGGCCTCGGCACCCCCGCCTACATGTCTCCGGAGCAGGTCATCGGGGACCGACTCGACCATCGCAGCGACCTCTGGTCCCTCGGCGTCGTGCTCTACCAGATGGTCACGGGGCGCAAGCCCTTCGTCGAGGACGACGAGCGGACGGTGATGCAGCGCATCCGCCTCGAGGACCCGGAGTGGCCGCGCAAGCTGAACCCCGGCATCCCGAAGGAGCTCGAGCGCATCATCACGCGCTGCATGCAGAAGAAGCCCGAGGAGCGCTACGCCTCGAGCCAGGAGCTGATCGTCGGCCTCGAGCAGTTTCTGGCCACGCACGTGGCGCAGAACTACCGCGCGCGGCTCGTGCGGTTTCTGCGCGAGCAGGAGGTCATCTCCGCCGACCTCACCTCCGCCACGCTCCACCCGGCGCTGATCGGCGAGTACCTGACGCGCCGGAACCGGGCCCGGGCCAAGTGGCCCCTTCGCACGTCGGCCATCGCGGGGGCGCTGCTCCTCGGCGGCGTGGCCGTGGGCGCCCTCGGCTACGCGGGGATCAGCGGACGCTCCGGCACGACCGCGAAGCAGGCGGCCGCGACCCCCTGCGCCAACGCGGTTGCGGCGCCGGCGAGCGAGGGGCAACTCCACGTGCTCGCCTATCCCTGGGCGCGGGTCGAGGTGGATGGCAAGCTGCTCGCCACGACCCCCTTTCAGACGCCGCTCACGCTCAAGGCCGGGCGCCACAAGGTGCGACTGACCAATCCCTACTTCGAGCCGGTCGAGCGTGACGTGGCGATCGCCGCCGGCCGCATCACGACCTTGACCGAGGCGCTGACGCGCGCCAAGGGCGTCGCCGACGGAGGCGCACCGTGACGCAGCGCCGACGACCGCCCGCCCGCTCGCTCCTCGTCGCGTGCGGCCTGCTCCTGGCCGTGCTGCTCGACACGCGGCCTTCCGCGGCACAGCGGGTAGTGCACAGGGTGCGCTTCGGCGAGAACCTGGCCAGCATCGCCAAGACCTACTACGGGGACCCCTCGTACGCGTCGCTCCTCGCCCTCATCAACGGCGGCGACCCGGGGAGCTCGCTCTCGGCGGGGGAGCGCATCCGGGTCCCCACGGCGTGGAGCTACACCGTCTCCAAGCCCTCGACCGTGGTGGCCCTCGCGAAACGGCTCGTCGGCGACCGCCGTCGCGCCCCGGCGCTGTCGGCCTTCAACAACCTCGGCAAACGCAAGAAGCTCAAGGCGGGGCAGACGCTCTGGGTGCCCTTCACAGTGACCCACGTGGTCGCCGCGGACGAAACGTTCGCCGCCATCGCGCAGCGCTACCACGGGAAGGCGACCCACGCCCGGCTCATCGCCGCGTGGAACTTCATCGAGGCCACACAACCCGCCTCGGGGGCGCAGCTCGAGGTCCCGATCGGACACGTGCGCATCCTCCCGGTGCGGCTGCAGGAGCTCGTGAGCAGCCAGCTGCTCGGGGTGCAGCTCGACGGCCCGTCGGAGGACCGCGAAGCGCTCCAGGAAGCGAATGCCCTGCTCCGCCGCGGCCGCTACTGGGAGGTCCCGATGCGCCTCGTGCGGCTGCTCGCGAGGGAGCAGTCCTCCGACGCGCACGTAGCCGAGATCTACAAGCTCCTCGCCATCGCCTACGTCGCGCTCGACCAGCACGCTCTGGCCGTCAGCTGCTTCGAGGAGGCGCTGCTGCGCCAACCCACGCTCACGCTGGACGCCGTGATCGTCTCCCCCAAGGTGATCCGCGCCTACATGGACGCGCGGAGCAAGCGCCGCGGCAACACCCCCTGAGCCCCGCATGCACCGCCGGTCCTCAGGACGACCCCTTCCCTCCGTGCTCGCGTACGTGCTCGCGCTCGTCGCCCTGGCGTGCCAGACGGGCTGCCCCGGCCGGAAGGCCGACCCGGCTGGCACCTCGCCCGCCCGCGACACCGCACGGACCGCACCCGACGCCGCCCCTCCGCGTTTCGAACCATGCGCGCGGCTCGCAGCGCGCTCGGACGCGCAGGTGGGCCCCGTGACCCTGGCCGGGGTGCCGCTCGTCCTGCGCGGCGGAGAGCTCCGGCCGGAGGAGGCGCACGGCGCGAACGGGCCGCGACGCGGTCGGCTCGTGCTGGGCGTGCTGGCGGACACCCGAGAAGCGCACCCTGCTACGCTCGCGCTCGTGGACCAGGCCCTGCGCTCGTTTCAGCGCGCACAGGTGCACGCCGTGGTCGTGCTCGGCGGCCTCGACGCCTCGTACGAGGGGACGCTGCAGGTCCTGAGGCGCCTGCACGGGCGCGTCCCGCTCTTGGCTCAGCCGGGCGATCGCGAGTCCCGGTCGGGATTCCAGGCGGCCGTCGCCTCGCTGGGGCCTGGGGCGGTGGACCTGAGCGTGGCCCGCGTCCTCCGCCACCCGACCGCGACCTTCGTCGGGGTGCCGGGCTACTTCCTGCCGCACCACCTCACGGCCCGCGAACAGGGCTGCAGCTACACCGAGGCGGACCTGCGGTCCATCGCGGCGCTCCTCGAGCGCGAGCCGGGCCCCAAGGTGCTCCTCTCGTACGGCCCTCCCCTCGGCAAGGGGCCCCTGGCCGTCGACCGCGCCTTCGGCGGGGTGAACATCGGCGACCCGGGCCTCACGCGCCTCCTCTCCCGGGCGCGCATTCGCTTCGGCCTCTTCGGACACGTCCACGAGGCCGCCGGGCACGCCACCACGCTCGACGGTCGCCCCGTCAAGCCCGACGAGTGGAGCGATTCGCTCCTGCTCAACGTCGGCTCTCTCGACGCCGTCCCGCACGAGGAGCTCGCGGGGCGGTTCAGCCACGGCACGGCCGCGATCTTCGAGCTCGCGGGCGACCGCGCGCGCTATCGCCTGGTCGAATTCGCGCCCCCCGCGCCCCCCGCGCCCCCCGCGCCCCCCGCGCCCCCGGCTCACCCCCGGTCGGAGGAGAGCCCCCCGTGACCGCGAGCCACGAGCTCACCGCACCGGACGATGCCGACCGGTGGGTCGGTCGACTGGTGGAGGGCCGCTACCGCGTGCTCGAGCGCATCGGACGCGGCGCGATGGGCTTGGTCTACCGCGTGGAACACGTCCGCATGGGCAAGATCGCCGCGCTGAAGCTCCTGCACCGCGATCTCGTCGCCGACCCCACGCAGCTCCGGCGTTTCCAGCACGAGGCCGAGGCGGTGAGTCGCCTGGATCACCCGCACATCGTCCAGGTCTTCGACTTCGGCCCCCTCGACGACACCTTCTACCTGGTGATGGAGTACCTGCGAGGAGAGGACCTGTCGGCCGTCGTCAAGCGGGACGGTCCCCTCTCGCTTCAGCGTACGGCGCGCATCCTCGCGCAGGTGTGCGACGCGCTCTCCGAGGCGCACCACCACCGCATCGTGCACCGCGACCTGAAGCCCGAGAACATCCGCGTCACGCGCACGCGCGGCGGCGACGACTTCGTGAAGGTGCTGGACTTCGGCCTCGCCAAGACGGTCGCCCCGCAGGCCCCCCCGGACTCCACCGGTCAGGGAGCGCTCGTGGGCACCCCGCACTACATGGCGCCGGAACAGATCCGCGGAGGCGTGGTCGACCACCGCAGCGACCTCTACAGCCTCGGCGCCGTGGCATACCGCCTGCTCACCGGTCGCCCTCCCTTCGAAGGACGTACCGCGGTGGCCGTCCTCACCAAGCACATCACCGAGGAGCTGGTCGCACCGAGTCGAGCGGCCCCCGAACGACGGCTCCCCCAGGCCCTCGACCCCGTCCTCGGTCGCGCCCTCGCCAAGCGGCCGGAAGACCGCTTCCCGAGCGCGGAGGCGTTGAAAGAGGCGCTCCTGGAACTGGCCGAGCGGGCCGAGAGCGGCGAGCTCGAGGAGGCCGCCCCGTCCGGCGACGCGCCCCGCCGTCGCGCCTCGGACCGGCAGCCGACAGGCCCTGGTGTGCCGCCCTTCGTCGCCGCGGCGCTCGTCGACAGCGTCGCGCCTCTCAGCCGCGAGGACCTCGCCTTCGAGCGGCGACTCCGGCGCGCCCGCTGGGTCAAGCTCCTTGCGCTCTTCCCGCTCCTCGGCGCCGTCGCCGTCGGCACCTACCTGTTCGCCTTTCGCACCCCCGGAGAGGTCGTCTCCCCCGAGGAGCGCGAACCGAACGACCGCTCGGCAGCGGCCACGCTCGTCCTCCCCCGCCGGCCGATCCTCGGACAGCTCGGCAAGCGCCAGAGCGACACCGAGTCCGACCGCGACTGGTACCGCTTCTCCGTCGACGGCGTGAAGCGGCGCTTCCTCACGGCGCGCCTCTCCTCGCTGCCGAACCTGGACGTGCGCCTCGAGCTCTACGACCACGCGGGCAGCCGCCTCGCCACGGCGGACTCCACGGGGGTCGGCGCGGGCGAGGTTCTGCCGAGCTGGCCGCTCGGCCCGGGAAGCTACTTCGTGCTCGTGCGCGAAACACCTCGCCCCGGGGCTCGCGCCACGGAGAACGTCACGGACCGTTACCGCCTCGAGCTCGACCTCGCGGATCGCCCCCCGGAGTGGGAGCTCGAGCCCAACGACGACGAGGCCCAGGCGACCTCCTTCCCGCCCGGAGGCCTCGCTCGCGGAACGCTCGGGGGCCGCGAGGACCGGGACAGCTATCGCCTCGAAGGGAACGGCGGCGCGCTCGACGGAGAGGTCTCGGCCCTTCCGGGCGTCGATCTCGTGCTGGAGCTGCGCGTCCCCGCGGGGGCCGAGCCGCGCGTCATCGACCAGGCGGGCGCGGGGGAAGGCGAGCGCCTGCGCGGGCTGAAGGTCCCGAAGGGATCGAGCGCGGTACTCACCGTGCGCCGCGCCTCCTCGGCCAAGCCCCCGGCTGGCACGGAGCTCCCGGCGCTCGAGACCCCGTATAGCCTCCGACTAGTGCAGCGCCCCCCCGCTCCCTGACTCCTCGTCGTGCCCCTCCCCCTCGGAGGCGTCGTCCGCAGGGCCATCGACCGCCCGCGTGAAAACGAGAAAGGCCATCGCCGGCCGCTTGGACGCGTCGCGCATCGCGAACTGCATCCCGTCGAAGAGCCACCCCTCCGCGACCCACCGGTTCAGGATGCGCTCGAGCTCCTCGTCGGTCACCGTCTGCGTCTCGACCACCTTGTAGAGCGTCTGCCGCATCGCACGGTCACCGTCCGAGCAGTCGGGCCGCCTCGAGCGCGTGGTAGGTGAGGATGATGTCCGCACCCGCTCGCTTGATGGCAGTGAGCGTCTCGAGCATGACCTGATCTCCGTCGACCCAGCCCTTCTCGGCGGCCGCCTTGATCATCGCGTACTCGCCCGAGACGTTGTACGCCACCACCGGCAGGTCGAACTCCTCGCGCACCGCGCGGATGACGTCCAGATAGGCCAGCGCCGGCTTCACCATCACCATGTCCGCCCCCTCGGAGACGTCCAGGGTCACCTCGCGCAGCGCCTCACGCACGTTCGCCGGGTCCATCTGGTAGCTGCGACGGTCGCCGAACTGCGGTGAGCTGTGCGCGGCCTCCCGGAAGGGGCCGTAGTAGGCCGAGGCGTACTTGGCCGAGTAGGCCATGATCCCGACCTGGTCGAGCTCCTCCTCGTCGAGCGTCTCGCGGATGAACCCTACCCGCCCGTCCATCATGTCCGACGGGGCGACGATGTCGGCTCCGGCCCGCGCGTGCGCCAGCGCCATCTCCGCGAGCAGCTCGAGCGAGGCGTCGTTGTCCACCTCCTTGCCCTTCAGCACGCCGCAATGACCGTGCGAGGTGTAGGCGCAGACGCAAACGTCGGTGGTGACGATCGTCTCGGGGCTCAGCTCCTTGATCGCCCGGACGGCGCGCGGCACGATCCCGTCGGCGTTCACCGCGCCCCTGGCCAGCTCGTCCTTGTGCTTCGGGATGCCGAAGAGGAGCACCCCCGAGATGCCCGCCGCGGTGAGCTCTTTGACCGGCTCCTTCAGCCGATCGACCGACCAGCGGTACTGGCCGGGCATCCCCGGGATCTCCTCCTTGCCTGACCCGCCCTCCTGCACGAAGAGCGGGTAGATCAGGTCGTCCACCGTCACGACCGTCTCCCTGACGAGTCGACGAAGCGTGGCGGTGCGGCGCGTACGACGGGCTCGATATTCCGGGAATTGCATCTCGTCCTCCTTCTGAACCTGGTCACCTTGGCCGCGATCCATGTTCGATCACGTAACAACAGGTTTCTGTGGTGAGGTCCGGCTCGCTCGTGCGAGCTACCGGCCTTTCTCCGCGACGTGGCGCACGAGCGCATCGATCATCGTGCTCAGGGTGAAGGTTTCTGGAACCACGTGGACGGGCAGCCCGTGGCGCGCGCAGGCCGCCGCCGTGACCGGTCCGATGGCCACGATGGTCCGCCCCGCGACGCTCGCCGCGAGGTCCGCGCCGACGAGCTCGGCGAAGTGATCCACCGTCGAGGCGCTCGTGAAGGTGAGCACGTCCACCTCGCCGCGGCGAACGGCGTCGAGCCCTTCGGCCGTCTGCTCCGGCTCCGGAAGAACCGTGCGGTAGGCCGGCACCACGTCCACCTCCGCACCGCGCGCGCGCAGCGTCTCGGGGAGCACCTCGCGCGCGACCGCCGCGCGGGGGATCAGCACGCGCTTCGCCGCGAGCGGCTCCTCGGCCAGCGCCGCCAGGACCCCCTCCGCGCGGTGGTCCTCGGGGATCAGGTCGGCACAGAGCCCCATCCCCGAGAGGGCCTGCGCCGTACCGGGACCGATGGCGCAGATCCGGAGGTTCGCGAAGGCTCGCGCGTCCCGCCCGGCCGCGCGCACCGCCGTCCAGAGAGGCTCGACCGCGTTCGCGCTCGTAACGATGAGCCAGTCGTACTCCTCGAGTCGTCCCGCGGCGCGCCGCAACGGCTCGTCGTCGACGGGCGCCGCGAACTGGATGGTCGGCAGGCAGACTACTTCGGCTCCGAGCGCCTCGAGCGCCTCGCAGGTGGGCCCCGCCTGCTGGCGCGCGCGCGTCACGAGCACCCGCCGGCCGGCGAGCGGGCTCACCCGCCCCTCCCCCGCGCTCGTCGGTCCGGGGACCACCTCGAGAGCCACCCCTGCGCTCCGCAGCGCCTCCCGCAGCGACGCGTAACGGGGTCCGGCCGCGTCTCCCGGCACCAGCCAAACCACGCGCGCTCCCGCTCGCGCCGCGTCGGCCACGCGCGCGACGACGGCCTCCGGGAAAGCCCCCTCGGCCGAGCCGCCGACGCTCTCCCTCGGGGCGGCCTGCGGACAGAGCTGCACGAGGCCCGCGACCGCAGGAGGCGTGACGACGAGGTGCTGCGCCCGCAGGAGCTGCGCGCGACCGCGCACGGTCACGAGGTCCGCAGGACCCGGACCGCCTCCGACGAGCACCACCACCGTTTCGACGCGTTTCATGGGCGCCCGCGCATGCTGGCCCGCGAGCCCGCAGAAAGTCAATTCGCGTCGCCAGAGGTGGCCGCCGATCGCGCCGGGGCGCTTCCCCCGGGGCGCGCTTCGCGTATAGTCGGCCCGTGCGCGCGCTCAAGACCTTCTTGCCGATCCTCGTCGCCCTCGCGGCAGCCGCCTGCTCCCATCAGAGCCGAGGCGACGCGGCCTCCGCAGGCAGCCCCGCCGTCTACCTGCTCGGCGGCGCGCAGCCCGTGAAGGTCCGGGTCGAGCTGGCGCGCACTCCCGAGGAGCGCGCCATCGGCTTGATGCACCGCCAGAGCCTCCCGGCCGACGCCGGCATGCTCTTCCTCTTCGACAAGGAAGAGCCGCAAGCCTTCTGGATGAAGAACACCCACATCCCTCTGGACATGCTCTTCATCGACCAGCAGCTCAAGGTGGTAGGCCTCATCGAGTCGGCAGAGCCGCGCAGCACCGCCTCGCGCAAGGTGGATGCCCCCGCCCGTTACGTACTGGAGGTGAACGCCGGCTTCGCCGCGGCCCACCACATCGGCGTCGGGACGAAGGTACGATTCGAAGGCGTGACCGTGCCTTGAGGCCGAAGCGGGGCGCCTCCTGCCTCGAGCCGGGCCGATCTACGTCAGGCCCCGGCGTCAGGTCACGGGCGGCTCGTCGTCGGTCGCCTCGGGTTCCTTCCCGCCGCGACGCCGGACCGCCATCTTGCTGCTCACCCGCGGGCGTGCGTCGTTCGGGATGAAGCGCACCTCCGTCTTGATCTCGAACGAGAGGCTGGTCAGGAGGCGCTGGAGCTCGTCGCTCAGGTTCAGAGTCTGCAGGAACCCCCGGAACTCGGAGCCGATGATGCGGAACAGCTCTTCCTTGGTCCCCTGGGCCTGATTGATGAGGTAGTTCGCCACGTCCTTCGGCAGCGAGAAGTCCTGCGCGATCTTCTTCAGCCCCTCCTCGGAGGTGAAGAGCGCGCCGAGCCCCGCGTAGAACGTGCGCCGGAGGAGGTCGGGCACCAGCCCCTCGAGTTTCTGCCGCAGGCCCTCGTCGGGCGCCGGCTCCTTGGCCTCCTTGGCCTCTTCGGTCCCGCGCTCCCTAGCCCCGCGTTCCTTCATGGCGGCTCCTCGAGTTCGAACCGAAGTTCTCCCCGGCCGCCCCCTGCCCTGTCAAGAAGGTTCGCCGCAGCGCGCCGTTGGTGTCGCGCGGCCGTTGCGGCTATGATGCCGCCCCGATGGAGGGCCACGCACCGACTCCGAGCCCGACGAAGCCCCACGGCAGCCCTATCCGGCCCCCCTGGCGCTTCCTGAAGGCCTACGTGGTGACGCTCCGGATCCTGAGCTCGTACCTCTGGATCCGCCTGCTCGCGCGCTATCGCTCCAAGGTGGCGATCGACCTCGTGCTGCAGAAGGCCAACCTCCGCAACGCGCGGCGCATCTACCGCGCCATCGTGGAGCTGCAGGGCCTCTACATCAAGGTGGGTCAGCTCTTCTCGATCATGACCAACTTCCTGCCCGACGCCTTCCGGACCGAGCTGGCGGGGCTGCAGGACCAGGTGCCGCCGCGCCCCTTCCGCGCGATCGAGAAGCGCCTGCGCGAGGAGTTCGGCGGCCGCGGGCCGAAGGAGCTCTTCGAGTCCTTCGAGGAGACCCCGGTGGCCAGCGCCAGCATCGGACAGGTGCACGTAGCCCGCTTGCCGGGCGGGCGCCGCGTGGCGGTGAAGGTGCAGTACCCCGATATCGACGAGATCGTGCGGAGCGACCTGGCGGCGCTGCGACGGATCTTCTCGCTGATCAACCGCTTCGTCCCCTACCACGGCCTGGACGCGATCTATCACGAGATCCGCGCCATGGTGCTGCAGGAGCTCGACTTCACCTCGGAGGCGCGCAACGCGGAGCTCATCGCCAAGAACTTCGCGGGCCGCGAGGACGTGCGCTTCCCGCAGGTGGTGCGCGACCTCACGACCCCGCGCGTGCTGACCACCGAGTTCGTCGACGCCGTCAAGATCAACGACCTCAAGGGCCTCGAGCGGCTGCAGGTCGACCGCAAGGCGCTGGCGCGACTCGTCATCGAGAGCTACTGCCAGCAGATCTTCCACCACGGCCTGTATCACGCCGATCCGCACCCGGGGAACATCCTGGTCAGCGCGGGACCCACGATCCACTTCCTCGACTTCGGCGCGGTGGCGGTGCTCTCGGAGCAGATGCGCGGCGGCCTCGTCACGTTGCTGCAGGGCGCGATCAACCGCGACACGCAGAAGATCGTGACCTCGCTGCGCCAGATGGGGTTTCTCGCCCACCAGGCCGACCCGAAGGTCTACGACCGCGTGGTGGAGTACTTTCACGATCGCTTCCAGCGCGAGATCAAGCTCGAGAGCTTCAACCTCAAGGACATCAAGTTCGACCCGCAACAAGGGCTCGAGAACCTGGCGGACCTACGCCAGATGAACATCTCCCTGGCGGACATCACCGACACGTTTCGAGTGCCCAAGGAATGGATCATGCTGGAACGCACGATCCTGCTCCTTATGGGCCTCTGCACCGAGCTCGACCCGGAGCTGAACCCGATGGCCGTCATTCGCCCCCACGTCGAGGAGTTCGTCCTCGGCAAGGACGGGGACTGGTCGCGGTTCATGCTCGACACCAGCCGCGACATCATCCTCGCGGCGCTCGCCCTGCCGGCCGAGATCAAGAAGTTCACGAGCCGCGCGATGCAGGGCGAGATCGAGATCAAGCTCGCGGGGCAGTCGGAGTACGCGCAGCTCTACTACCTCCTCGTTCAGCAGGTGGTGTTCACCGCGCTGACCATCACGGCCGCCGTGGCCGCCCTGCGCTTCGACGAGCGCGGGATGGATCGGGCTCTGGACAGCACCATCTGGGCCGGCAGCTTCTTCGGCGTGATGCTCTTGCGTTCGATGCTCAAGGCGCGGCGCTGGATCCGACGCCAGACCCGGCGCCGGTAGGAGCCGCGGGCCCCTACCGCCCGGCGAGCTCTGCGACGGCCCGGCTCACGGCGGCCCGGCGCGCGGATGAGCGCTGCCCCGCGGGCTTCGCGAGGTACTGTCTGAAGTAGGTCAGCGCGCGTGAGCGATTGCCCAGCAGGCGATGCGCCTCGCCCATGAGCCGAAGCGCCTCCACGTCGGACGGATCCAGGGCCAGGGCGCGGCCGGCCTCGTGCAACGCCCCCTCGCCCCGCCCGAGCCCGAGCTGCGCCTCCGCTTTGAGGCGGTACCCCTCGCTGCCGAGCGCCGCCGCAGGAAGCTGCGCGAGCGCCTTGTCCGCCTCGGCAAAGCGCCGCGCCTGCAGCTCGCGCCGCGCATTGTCCAGCGACGCCCGGCCCACCCCCCGGATCGGACGCCCCCCCGCGCGCGTCAGTCGCAGCCCGAGGGCGGCGCTCCGGTGCTTGGGCTCCAGCTTGAGGAGCTTGCCGTAGAGCTCGGCCGCCAGCTCGAGCCGCTGCAGCGCCACCGCCGCGAGAGCGGCACGTTCGAGGGCCTCCACGTTCTTCGCGTCCAACTGGGCCGCGTGCCGATAGAGCCCTAGCGCGACGAGGAAGCGCTTCGAGGCGAACTGCTTGTCTCCGAGAGCCACGAGCGCCGTCGCCGCCGCAGGACTCTCCGCGCTCCCCTCCTCGGGTTTCGCGCCGCCCGGGACCCGCCGCAGGTCCTCGGCGAGCGCCGCGCTGAAGCCGCCCTGGCCCTTCTCTCCGCTGCCCGACCCCTTCGCCGCCCCGCCCGCCGCCGCCGGCACGGCCGTCTCCGCCGCACCCTGGGCCATGCGCTGCGTGTCGGTGCGGCGCTGCTTCTCCTCCGCCTTGCGCTGGGTCTCGGCCTCTCGCTGCTGCTTCGCCTCCTCACGCTTCCGCTCGGCCTCCGCCTTCTTCGCCGCCGCGGCCGCCGCCCGGGCCGCCCGGGCCTCCTCGCGCTTGCGCTTCTCCTCGGTGCGCTTCGCCTCGAGCGCGGCGCGCTTCTCCTCCGCCGCCTTGCGCCGGGCCTCCTTGGCCGCCGCGCGCTTCTCCGCCGGGGACAGCACGGGCACCGCCGTATGCTCCGTCGCGCCCTCGCCTTCGCCCGGACTGGTGCCTCCTCGCTTGCCGATACCGGCCTCCTTCATCGCCTTGGCCATCACGTCCGCGGGCAGCTTGCTCGCCACGGGCGTCGGAGCCTTTCCGCCCGTCTCCGACGCGGGACCCTTCGGGCCGGACGCTCGCCCAGAGCCCGCCTCCTTGCCCTCCTGCTTCGCCGAGGGCGCCGCCGGGGGAGTGCCACCGAGCGCCTGCAGCTCGGCCCGGGCCGACGCCCGCTGGGGCTGTAGCTCGGCATGATCGTCCAGCGCGAGAAACGCCCGGTAGGCCTCGATCGCCTCGGCGGCGAGACCGCTCGCCCGAAGCGCGCGGGCCAGCTCGAGCTGCGCCTCGGCGTGTCGCGGCTGCTTCGACAGGTAACGCCGATAGGCCCCGACGGCCGCCTGGGGTTGCCCCGAGAGCCGGTAGAGCCGTCCGAGGTGGTGCCACGCCGTTTCGTATTCGGGGTTGTCCCGCAGGGCCGTCCGCAGGTCGAGGATCCCCTGGTGGTGCTGGCCCAGGCGATGCGCGCAGAAGGCCAGCCCGTCGTAGGCGCGGGTGTCGAACGGGTCCTCCGCCACTGTCTGGCGATAGATCGGAATGGCAGCCGTGCAGCGCCCCGTCCGCGCGAAGACCACGGCCTGCTCGCGCCGTCGCCCGCTGTCGGTGTGCGGCGGGCTCTCCGCCATGGTGGGCATCGGGATCCCGACGGGCGTGTCGGTCGCCGCGGCCTTCGCGCCCTCCGCGGACGGCGCCGCCGCCGCGCTCGGCTTCGGAGCCGCGGGCCCGGCCTCCAGCGCGGCGAGGTGCTTCTTCGCCTCGGCCAGCCACTTCTCCTGGCCGGGGCGTTTCTCGCGCTTCAGGTACTCGCCGAAGGCCTGCCTCGCCTCCGCACGCTTGCCGAGTCCGAGGTACGTGAGCCCGAGGCCGAAGTAGGGATCGGGGTCCGCCGGCTTGAGCTCGGAGAACCTGCGGTAGGCCGCGACCGCCTCCTCGAGCTTGCCCGCCTTGCGGAGCGCGTAGGCGAGGTTGTACCAGCCGAGCGCGAAGGACGGGCTCGCGGTCACCGCCCCGCGAAAAGCCTCCGCCGCCTCCGGATACCGCTCCAGCCGGAAGAGCGCGCTGCCGAGCTCGTTCACCGCCGGCAGATTCTTGGCGTCGCTCGCCACCGCCGCACGGTACGCCGCCACGGCCTCGGCGAGCTTGCCAGCCTTGAGGAGCGCATCCCCGCGGCTCTTGTGCGCCGCCGAGCTCCCTCGAGCCGGCTTGGCGACAGGCGCACCCTTGGGCGTCGCGGCACTCGCCGGGGCCTTGGCCACCGGGGGCTGCCTGGGGGCCGGCGTCGCGAGGCGCTCCGCCTCCGCCGCGAAGGCCCGGGCCTTCGCGACCCAGGTCTGCTTGGTCGGATCCTTCTCGAGCTCCGCGTAGCGACGGAAGCTGGCCGCAGCCAGCGCTACCTGCCCCTTGGCCCGCAACGCGAGCCCGAGCCCGTAGTGGGGGTCCGCCCGCTCCGGACGGAGCGCCGCGTACTGCCGATAGGCGGCGATGGCGGCATCGAGCCGGCCGAGCTTGCGATGCGCGTACGCCACGCTGTACCAAGCGTCGGCGTGCTTCGGCGCCTTGCGCAGGAGCTCCTCGAGAAGCCGGACCACCTCCGCGAACTGTCCCGCCCGCAGGAGCTGCGCCGTCAAGGCGTCGTGGGCCGGCAGGTGCCCCGCATCGGCCGCGATCGCCCGACGGTAGAGCTCCATCGCCTGGGCGGAGTTGCCGCTCTTCGCCTGCTCATCGCCCTGCTGTTTCAGCGTCGCCGCCGAGTCAGCCCAGGCCGACCCACCGATGGCTCCCGTCACGAAGAGAAGAAGAAGAACGGTCCGTTTCATCGCACACCCTTTCTGATCTACGCTAGGCGCGCGGACCCATACGGGGCAAAATTGTAGCAGTTGCGCGTCCGGCTCGCCTGCCGGCCCCCGCCACGAGAAAGCCAGCCGCTGATCCCAACGGGGTGTGCGCCCCGGAAATTCCGCATTGGCAACGTGCGGTTCGGGCGAAGACGCGCCCCCGCGAGGCCGAGCACCGCCCCCCCTTGTGGCCTCGCCGCCGGACGATGATAATGCGCCCTCCGGCGAGGGAGCTCGGCCATGCTGACCTGGCACGACATCCAAAATCACCTTCAGGCGCGCTACCCCGTCACGCTGCAGGGTCCGCGGCAGTTCCTGCTCACCTTCAGCTACCCCGATCAGCGCTCCCAGATGATCCGCATCGAAGGCTTCGATGCCCTCGAGCGCGAGTGGCTCTGCGTCCGCACGCGCGTCTGCGCGCTCGCCAACCTGGCCCCCCAGGAGGCGCTCCTGCGCAATCGAGAGCTCGTGATCGGACACCTGTGTCTGGAGGGGGACTACTACCTGTTGACTCGGAACTACCTGCTCTCCACCCTCGACCTGCCCGAACTCGAGCTCGGCATGCAGGTCATTGCCCGCACCGCCGACGAGCTGGAGTCAGCCCTTCAAGGCGGAGCGGATCGGTATTAACCGCCCCGGGCGGCTCTCCCGACTGGCGGCGCTGGAGGCGACGATGGCCATCGACACGATCATTTCCCGATTCAAGCGGCACGCCGAGACGCAGCCCCATAGCCCGGCCATGTGGTATCGCCAGGGGGGCGCGTGGGTCCCGATCGACTGGCGTACCTACTACGCGCGCTGTCTCGACTTCGCCGGGGCGCTGCTGGCCATGGGGTACGAGCCCGGCGACGCCGTGGCGATCATGGGCAACAACCGTCCGGAGTGGCTCATCGCCGACGTGGGGGCGATGATGGTTCGCGGCGTCCCCGCGGGCATCTACCAGACCAGCACGGTGGAGCAGGCGGCCTACATCGCGGCGCACTGCGAAGCCAAGGTGGTGGTCGTCGAGGACGAGGAGCAGTGGAAGAAGATCGCGGCAGTGCGCGACCAGCTCCCCAACCTGCGCAAGGTGGTGATCATGGCCAGCGCCGCGCAGGTGAACGACCCGCTGGTCGTCTCCTTCGACGACTTCTGCAAGTCGGGGGCTGACCAGCATCCTGCGGTCCAGAAGCGCTCCGACGAGATCCAGCCCGACGATCTGTCCACGCTCATCTACACCAGCGGGACGACGGGGCCGCCGAAGGGCGTCATGCTCAGCGCCAAGAACCTGGCCGCCACCGCCGCCATCGCCGTCGAGATGGTCGGGGACACGCGCCCCGAGGACTGCGTCGTCTCCTACCTGCCGCTCTCGCACATCGCGGAGCAGATGTTCTCCGTGCACGTGGCGCTGACGGTGGGCTACCCGATCTGGTTCTGCCCGAAGCTCGAGCAGCTGAAGGAGGTGCTCATCGCGGCGCGTCCCACGCTCTTCCTCGGAGTTCCCCGCGTGTGGGAGAAGTTCCAGACTGCCCTCGAGCAGAAGCTGAACGAGGCGACGGGGCTCAAGGCCACGATCATCCGCTGGTCGCGCAAGGTCGGCACGGAGGCGGGCCAGTATCGCGTCCGCCACGGGGCCCCCTCCGGCATGCTGGGCTTCAAGGAGACGGTGGCGCGGCGCCTCTTCTTCGACAAGCTGGCGAAGCAGGTGGGCCTCGACCGCCTGCGCGTCGCGGTGAGCGGCGCGGCCCCGATCTCGCGCGAGACACTGGAGTTCTTCCTGAGCTGCGGGATCGCGATCCACGAGGTCTACGGCCAGTCCGAGGGGACCGGGCCGAGCACCTTCAACTGGCCGCGTCCCGGCAAGACGAAGATCGGTACGGTAGGGATCCCGATCCCGCGGGTGGACGTGAAGATCGCCGAGGACGGCGAGATCATCGTGCGCGGACCGAACGTCTTCCTCGGCTACTTCAAGGAAGAGGAGGCCACCAAGGCCACGCTGATCGACGGCTGGCTCCACTCCGGCGACGTGGGCGAGTTCGATGCGGAGGGCTTCCTGCGGATCACCGATCGCAAGAAGGACCTGCTCATCACGGCGGGGGGCAAGAACGTGGCCCCGCAGAACATCGAGAAGCTCCTGCGCAACATCCCCGGCGTGGGGCAAGCGGTGGTGATCGGCGACCGTCGCAAGTATCTGGTGGCTCTCGTGACCATCGATCCCGTGGGCGGCCCGGCGCTGGCCAAGGCAAAGGGGTGGCCGGAGGCGTCCGACGCGCTTGCGCGCCACGCGGCGTTTCTGGCCCACGTGCAGTCCGGGGTGGACGCCGCGAACAGCCAGCTCGCGCGCTACGAGACGGTGAAGAAGTTCACCGTGCTCCCGAACGACTTCACCCTGGAGACCGGCGAGCTGACACCAACGCAGAAGATCAAGCGCAAGGTGGTCTACGAGAAGTACGGGCAGCAGATCGAGGCCATGTACGGCGGCGAGGGCGACTAGGGGCCGAGTTCTTCGCCCCGGGGCCTACGGCGCGAGCTCCAGCTTGCGCGGCTTGACGAGCGTCACCTCCACCTCCGTTCCCATGATCCGCACGCGCCACTCGGCGTAGGTATCGGCCACCAGCGTCACACCCAGCTTCAACCTCCGAAGCCGCTTCCGCACGCACCGCACGTGGTCGGCAGTGATCCGTCCCCCCTGGGCGAGAAACGCCCGCTGGACCAGTCCATCGGCACGCGCCTGGACGCCCAGGAACAGGACCTCGCGCCCCGAGGGCAGGCCGCAGGGGAGCGCGGCCTCGACCGCGCGCAGGCCCGCGGCCACGGCAGGGTGCTCGTCGGGAGCGATGGCCAGCTTCGTGATCGTGGGCTTGGTCGGCGCGGGCTTCGCGACGGCGGGCTGCGCGACCGCGGGCGCAGGCGGCGCTTCGGCGGGCTTCGGCTCCGCGGGCTTCGGCTCGACGGGCTTCGGCTCGGCAAGCTTCGGCTCGGCGGGCTTCGCGGCGGCAGGCGCGGGCGGCGCAGGCGGCGCTTCGGCGGGCTTCGGCTCCGCGGGCTTCGGCTCCGCGGGCTTCGCGACGACCGGCGCGACCGGCGGCGCGGCCGGCGGTGCGGCCGGCGGCGCGGACCTTTGACCGATGAGGAGGAAGATGACCGACGCCACTACCGCTCCGATCACGCCGTGGAGCAGGGGAGCCACGCGACTCCATCGAGAGGGCTTCCCTTGCGCCCCACCCACGAGGGTCTGCACCTTGGCCGTCGAGGCATCGCCGCGCGGACGAGCTCCCGAGCCCTGCACCGCGGCCGCGGCCTCCTCCGCCGACACCTCCCCGCTCGTGGCCTGGGGTCGCGCGTGCCACGCCTCGGTCGCACTCTCCTCGGCGTCCGTCTCCTCGGCCTCGAACTCCACTCTCTGGGGGCGGGGCGCGCGGGAGGTGGCCGCCGGCCCATCCGGCGCCGGCTTCACCTCGCCCGGGGCCGCCTTGCCCGCCGCGCTCGGGTCGCCGACGAAGCGGGCCAGATCGGTGCGCATCTCGAACAGCGTGCGGTAGCGCTCCTCGGGAAAGGGCCCCATCGCCCGCATCAAGATCGTGCGAAGGTCCTTGGGCACCGAGGGGAAGAAGTTGACGCCCGAGCCCATCTCCCCTCGCCGCACCCGGGCGAGGCGCGCCGGGTTGTCGGTCGTGCCGAACGGATGCCGCGCCGTAAGGCGCTCGAAGAGCAGCACGCCGATGGTGAAGACCAGGGAACGCTCGTCGAAGGTCTCCCCGCGCGCCAGCTCGGGGGAGGCGTAGTCCATGTCCCCCACGCTCAGCTCCGCGAGCGCCGACATGAGCGTGTGGGGCCGCTTCGTGCTGGCGTTGAGGAGCCGCCCCTCCTCGATGGCGCGCAGCGCGAGCAACGCCTGGCGCACGACGGCCTTCGGCTCCGTCTCCGTGCCGCCGCCCTCCGTCAGGCCCCAGAAGACCTCGGTGATGTGTCGGCGCGGCGCCATATCGATCGGAGAGGATGGAGGAGCCATCGCTCCACCATATCCCCCCGAGCTAGCCCCCTCAAGCGCGCGGCGTACTACGGTCAACGGCGCGGTCGCGCGCTCTCCGCGCACGCGGGCCGGGGATCTCACGGGATCAGATCTTTGGCCCACCAGAGGGCTTGTGGTAGCCTGGCGGTCGGTGTAAGACCCCAAGCCGTAAGACGCCAGCGAGAGGACATGTTGAACGTGATTGGAATGCTGTGCATGGCCGCCGTGACCGTAGGTCTGTTCGTGGCCACGCTCCGTCTCGGACGCAGCTAGCGCGGACGCCTCCGACGCTCGCCTCGTGCGGTCGTCGGGTTGCGGACCGGCCGAGGCTCCTGCGTCGTGCGCCGCCCGGGCTACCGGACGGCAGCCGCCTTCTTCCAGCGCGATCCGCCTTCTACGGCTCCACCGGGAGCTGCTTGATCAGCCGGGCCGTCTCTCCCGCCTTGACCGATAGCGGAAAACTGAACCGTTTCCCCTCCACCACGAAGGTCACCGTGTGCTTGCCCGCCTTCAGGGGGATCTTGGACCGCGGGGCGATGGGCGTGGTCCGCCCCGTGTCCTGTCCGTCGATGAGGACCTTGGCCCACGGAGTCGTGTTCGCCACGAGGAAGCCCTGGCCGGCGACGCTCGCCGTGCCCGTCTCCCCCCCCTCCGGCTTCGTCCCTGGGTCGCGCTCCGACCCGCCCGTCCGTTCGTGCGTCTTCGAGCGCTTCGGCTTGCGGGGCGGTGGGGTCGGTCGCACCGCGGCGGAGCCGTCGTCCTCCCCCGATGCGACCGAGCGCGCCACGAGCTGCACCTTCACCTCTGCCTGCTTGCCCGCCTGCACGGTGAGGCCAGCCGTACGTCCCTCGTAGCCCTCCAGGCTGAAGCTCACTTTGTAGCGCCCGGGAGCGAGCTCGCTCAGCGTCAGCGGCGTCGTCCCCCGCGCCTTGCTGTCCAGCGCCACGAGCGCCCCGGGCGGTTCAGACTGGATGAGCGCGCGCCCCACGGCGCTCTCGTGGAGCGTGACCTTGCGCTCCTGCCGCTCTGCCCCCTTCACCTGCACCGTGAACGCCTCCGGCTCGTAGCCGGTCTTGGCGACCTTCAGCTCGTGCGGCCGATCCGCCGCCAGCTGGATCGGCGATCGCACTGCGGCGGCCGAGATCTCGGCGCCATCCACCCAGACCTGCGCGTCCTTCGGATCCAGCTCGAGAAGCAGGTACCCCGCGGCCTTCGGCGTGGGCAGGGTCACGAGCAAGACGCGCACGTCGCCCGGCTTCACGGTCACGCTGTTCACGACCGGCGCTCCGCCCTCTGCCAGCACGGTGACCTGGTGCGTCCCCGACGCGAGATCCTTCAGCGTGAAGGGCGTCCCAACCGACATGCGTCCGACGGAGCGGCCGTCCAGGTGGATCTCCGCGGCGCGAGGGGGACTCGTGCTGATCACCACCGTGGCGGGCGCCTCCTTCGGGCCGACCGAGAAGAAGCGCCAGAGCACCAGGCACAGGATCACCACCAGGGCCACGAGCACGCCGATGAGCACGTCCTTCACCAGCGTGGCGCGCCGGCCTCCGAGCGCGAGGGGCGTCGTCCCACTGATCGGCTGCATCCCCGAGTCGGGCCCCGCGTTCGGGACCGCGTCGAAGATCACGGCCGCCGAGCCCGTGCTGCTCGGTTGCAGCCGCCCGTTTCCGCTCCCCGGCTTCGCCGAAGCGCCGGGAGGCGGCGCCTGCGCTGCGTCCGCATTGAAGATGTACGTCGGCTCGGCGGCGAAGGGCTTGGGAGCGGCCTGGTCGGCAAAGATCTGCGTCGCCCCGTCGTCGAACTCCTTCACCTCCGGCAGCTCCCCGGACGGCTCCTCGACGAGTCCCGCCGCGCCGGCGGCCAGCGACGGGGACACCTCGCGCGCGAAGCCCGGCCCCCCGACCTCCGTCGCCCCTTCGTCGAAGTCGTCCTGCTCCGCCGTGTCGGGGGCTTGGACGGCGACAGGCAGCACCGGCCGCGCCAGGTCGCGAACGGAAGGTCGACTGGGCTCGCGGGGCCCGGGGCGACTCGGCTCGCGGGGCCCGGGACGGCTGGGCTCGCGAGCCCCCGGGCGACTCGGCTCCCGGGGACGGCCGGTAAGTATCGCGGGCGGCGAGTCCGCATCCGCCGACAGCGGCGGCAGCGTGGGCGGCAAGGTGGGCACGAGCGGCAACGCAGCCCCGCCTCCGGGGGCCAGCACCGCCAGCTCCCCCACGTCCTCTCGCCGGATACGCTTGTAGGCCTCGAGTGATTCCTGTTCCCGCCGCCGTTCCTTCTCGAAGAGCTCCTTGAGCGTCGCGGACAGATGCTTGGCCGTGAAGATCGGCTCCTGGTGCATGAGGAAGGCCATCAGGTCCTCCTGCATGTCGTTGGCCCAGGTGTAGCGATCCTCGGGCTCGCGCTGAAGCGCCTTCAGGACGATGGCGTCGAGCTCCGCCGGGATCATCGGGTTCACGGTGCTCGGCGGCAGCACGTCCGCGTTCCGCACCTTCTCGAGCGTGGCGAAGTCGCTCTCGCCGGTGAAGAGACGCTCCCCCGTACACATCTCGTAGAGGATCGTCCCGATCGCAAAGATGTCCGAGCGCTGGTCGAGCGGCAGGCCCCTCACCTGCTCGGGCGACATGTACCCGAACTTCCCCTTCAGCACTCCGGCCTGCGTCTTCGATGATCGGCTGACGGCCTTGGCGATGCCGAAGTCGATGATCTTGATCTCCCCTTCGTAGGAGATCAGGACGTTCTGCGGGCTCACGTCCCGGTGAATGATGTTCAGGGGACTGCCCTGGTCGTCTCTCTTGCGGTGCGCATAGTCCAGGCCCTCGCAGGTCTTGCCGGCGATGTAGCAGGCCATGGGCAGGGGCATGCGCCGGCGCAGACGACGAAAGCGGTTCTGGACCTGGAGGCAGTCCTTGCCCCAGACGTACTCCATCGCGATGAAGTGCGACGCGGCGATCTCGCCCAGCTCGAAGATCTGGCACACGTTGGCGTGCGAGAGCTGGCCGGCGATCTTCGCCTCATCGATGAACATGTCGATGAACTCATCGTCCTCGGCGAGCGAGGGGAGGATGCGCTTGATGGCGAGGATCTTCTCGAAGCCTTCGACGCCGAAGGACTTGGCCTGAAATACCTCCGCCATGCCGCCGACGCTGATGCGTTCGAGCAGCACGTACTTCCCGAAGAGAACAGGCCGTTTCATGCCGCTGAGCACAATGGGGCGAACTTACTTGGATCCTAACGGGCCTCGCGCCAGCGCGTCAACCGGGATTGTAGCCCCAGAGCCCAGGACCGTGACCCTCACCTGTAGGAGTGGGGCCTAATAGCCACGGCTCGCAGCCCCCATCCCCCGCGCGGTCAGAAGCGGAGGAGCGCCGCGGAGGGATGGCCGGGAAGGCGTGCCTCCAAGGGACTGGCCGCGGGGTCGCGGGGCCCGCGGTAGTAATGGTAGAGCCCATCCACGATCCCGTAGACCAGCAGCACGGCCAAGCTCGCAAACGTGGCGACGTTCAGGGCCTGGAGCGGCCGATAGGCCCCTTCGTAGCGGCCGAACTGGCCGGTCTCGTCCCGCATTCCGTAGAGCAGGGCGGCTGTCGTGACGCTGCCGGCGGCAAAGACGAGCTCCCCCGCGAGGAGCAGATAGGCCTTCCGGCGGTGCCCGTTCTGGAACTGCCCCCACGGCGGCAGGAGATTCACGATCGCGGGGCCGCGGGGTCCCCGCCGTCGGAGGAGCTCGTCCTGCTCGTGCCGGTAGAGCCGACGGACCTGATGAAAGAACTGCACCACCTCGGGTCGGGCGAAGGAGGGATCCAGCTCCGCGAAGGGGGCGATGCGCAGGAGCTCGCGAAAAGCCCGCTCCGCACCCGCCGGCGCGCCGGCGAGGTAGAGCGTGATGCCGTAGGTCCGCAGCGCCTCGCGCTGGTCCGCTGGATCCTGCAACGCCCGCGCCTCCACGAGCGGGCGGAGTCGATCCGCCGCCGCCCGGTACTGGCCGGCCACGTAGAGGTCGATGGCCTGGCGCAGGAGCTCTCGCGGCGCCCCGGAGGGATCCGCGCGGCCGTGGGCCGGCACCGGGCCAGCCAGAGAGAGGAGGACGAGGAGCCCGCTGACCCACCGCTGGATCATGGAGCGGGCACCCGGAGCTCGAAGCTCCCGTCCGGCCCGGTGTGGGTCTCGTCGAGCACCGCTCGGCTCGGACATTCCTGACCGCTGCACCAGATCCGCAGCAGCGCCCCCGGCAGGGCCAGGTTGCCGGAGGTTCGCACCTTGCCGGCCAGGCGCATCGCAGCGGGGAGAGCCACAGTCTGTAGGTCCGTCGCCCCCGAGACCTTCACCGCCGGCAGGAGCAGTGGACCGACGCCCGAGATCTGTTCCAGCGGGCGCACGAGCAGGTCGTAGCTCTCCCCCGCGTCCACCCGCAGGCTGAACCGCCCCGCCTCGTCGGTGAGGGTGCTGAACTGGCCGCCCGCACTGGAGGCCCGCACGTGCGCCACCACCGGCTCTCCATGGCTCTTTCGCACCACTCCGGTCACGAGCACGCGCTCGGCCAGCCGGAGCGTGAGCGCCTCCGCCCCGCGCACCTCGACGAGACGCTCGCTGCGCCCCTCCGAGACGGGCGCGCCGGCGGCGGGGTGCACGGTGATCCGATAGCGTCCCAAGGGCACGCGCACCGGGTCGCCCGAGCGGAGCGGATCCACGAGCTCACCGAGCTCGCCCGAGACGAGCTCCCGACGGTAGCTTGCGGTGGCCTCGAAGGTGCCGAGCGAGGTCCGCAGCGAGCCGGCCGAGGTCGGATCCTCGAGCTCGAGGACCACCGCGGCGCGCGGCGCGGGACGCGCTCCGTCAGAGGCCGAGACCTGCCCCGTCACGGTCGCGGCGGGATGGGCGGCGAAGGTGAAGCGCCAGTCGCTCGCCGAGGCCGAGAGCTGAAGGCGCGCGTCGCGGACCGTGGCGACCGGCAGCAGCGACCCCTCGGGAGGGACGACGAACAGCAGCGCGGCGCCGGCGCGACTGCGGAGGCGGAAGGCCCCGTCGGATCTCGAGCGGCCGACGGTAGACGGAGCCTCGAGCCCCGCCTCGTCGGTCGTATGCAGGCTCACCGCCGCGCCCGGCAGCGCGCCGTCGGGCCCCCGCACGGATCCCTCCACGAGATACCCGGGCGAGAGTTCCACGCGCCAGAACGGGGCGAGCCGCGCCGCCGAGAGGTTCCCCTTGACGACGGGAGCCACGTCGCCGTCGGGCACGAAGAGGGCGTCGAAGGAGTCGCTCAGGCGCACCGACCCACCACCCTCGGGCAGGTAGAGGTCGCGCGGCAGGGGATCCCGAAGGCCTCGCGCGAGACGCACGAGACACGGCACGGGGCCGCTGGCGTCGCGCACCTCGAGCCGCGTCGTGACACCCTCCCCGACGATCCAGGTCAACCCGGTCTTGCCGGACCGGCCGACCGTCTCCTCGCGCTCTACGGGGGGAAGACCGCTCTGCGGCGGAGGGAGGATCCGCACGGTATAGATCCGGCGTCCCTCGGCAGAGGCCGAGACCTGGATCGTGCCGGTGGCGGTGAACGAGGATCCCGACCCCGCGAGCGTCGCACGACATACCACGCGGTGGCTGCCGGGCCTCACCGGCACGAAGCTGGCGCGCGGGCTGGCGCTGCCCGACGGGTCGACCGGCACAGGCTGGCCGTCGGGATCCACAGCGCTCCACTTGTAGGCCGACGCCGTGGCCGTGGGCTTCGAGAAGACGGCGCGCACCCAGACCGTCTCTCCGACGAGCGGGTTCGCGTCCCCCTCCACGGACAGCTCGAGCTCGAGCCCGGCCTCGGTGGCCTTGCTCGCGGCGCCGCAGCCCACGAGCCCACCGAGGAGCAGCACGACGAAAATGCGGATCATCGGACCTCCACCTGCCAGGTGATCCACTGGTAGCAGCTCGGCGGCAGCCCGTCGGCGCTCGCGCAGCGCGCGGTCGCCGCGTCGCAGCTCGGCCAGGCCGATTGCGCGTCCTGGACCACGAGCCGCAGAAAGACGTGATCGCCTGGGAGGCCGACGCTGCGGTCCATGGTGAAAAACGGCCCCGGCTGGCTGGCCGTCTCGAGGTAGGGACCTTCCGCGCGCGACGCCCGCAGCCAGCGGTAGCGAAACTCGTGCACGTCGTCGTCGGGAAACTGCGCGCCGACCTGGACCGCCCCCTCCCCCTGCTCTCCCACGCTGTCGTAGAGCAAGAGGATCTTTTCGACGGGAGAGGCCTCCGGGGGAACGCGCAGACAGGGAGGCCTGTTCGGGGCCAGGACGAAGGCGAGCGACCCGACGCCTCGCACTCCGGTCGGATCCGTGACGGTCGCCTGCACGCGCACGGGCAGGGCGGCGGTCACGGGTCGGGCGCGGAGCTGCAGGATCTCGAGCCCGGACTCCTCGGTGCATGGGCGCGTCCGGAAGAATTCCAGCCGCGAGGGGTCCGGTTCGAGGAGCTTCCATTCGATGCTCGCCCCCTTGCCGCAGGTCAGGTCATCTTCCGCATCGGGATCCGTCGTAGCGCCGGCGCTCACGAGGTACGTCGCGTGCGCCGGATAGGGCCCGCCGAGGGGGAAGGTCCCCTCCGCCTGCGGCAGGAGCTGCAGCTGGGGCTCGGGGGGACGACTGGCGACCACCACCTCGGTCACTGCGACCCCTTCCGCCCCGCGCGGGTCCCGCACCCGCAGCTCCACGCGGTAGGTGCCGCGGGTACGCAGCGGCAAGCTGAAGCGGTCCCCGCCGGGTAGCGGGCGCGCCGAGCGCTCCGCGCCGAGCTGGCCGCCCGCGTCCACCACCTGCAGCCGCTCCCCCTTCAGCGAGCGGACCTCCACGCTCCAGGTGTAGGTCAGCGCGTCGCCCTCGGCATCGTGGGCCTCGGCCACGAGGGCGGCCGTCCCGTCGAGAAAGAGGAGGCTCGACGGCGCGTCGAGGCGCAAGACGACGGCTGGAGCATGGTTGATGCCGCCCAGGTAGAGGCAGCCCCAGAGCATCGGCGAGGCAGCCAACCACCAGCGCATGCGGTCAACGTAGCACACGGTCGCTCGAGGTAGCAACGCGAGTGCCAGGTCTCGGCGGTGTGCAAGTGCTCGACGATGCCGGTGATTCTCCGTCGCGCGATCGGCCCGGGAGGCCGCGTCCGCGCCGGGTCGCGACAGCCCTGTCAGGGCCCGGTCGCGGGCCGTCTGGCGCGCTAGCGACAGCCCAGCTCGGGCAGATCCACGAGTCGACAGGCGCGGGGCGGGATGGTCACCCAGCCCCCTTTCACCGCTCGCCCGTTGCGCAGCACGTCCACACGATAGCGCTTGGGGGCGATCGAGAGCCGCCCCTTCGCCACGCGGCCGTCGATGCGCACGGCGTCCCCCTCGACGAAGGCGACCTCCACCTCCACGAGCGGCACGAGCGGTCCTCGCAGCCAGCGGACCTCGCCGGCCTTGAGCTCGAGCCGCTGCTCCACCTTCTGCCCGCCTTCCCCCTGGCGACAGATCAGATGATGCGCCCCCGGCCGCACTACGAGCGGCCCGGGCAAGGGCGAGCGCCCCACGCTGCGGCCGTCCAGGATCACGTCGCACCAGGGACCGAGTTGAACGTGGAGCAGGGCCCGTGGTCCGCCCGGCTGCCGCGCGTCGGCGGCCTTGGCCACGCGAGCGTCGAGTGCGTCGGGGACCTCGGCCGCGGGCTCGCGCGCCGTCCGCCGCGCCGGCCCCGCGTCCGCGCCGCGAGCGCGCTCCGCCGGGGTGGAAGCCGGACGGCGAGGCGACCCACGTTCGACCCGGGCGCGGGGGATGGTCGGCCCGGCGTCGGGATGCGCCCGTTCCTCCGGCCGAGGATCCCGGCGTGCCATCCCCGCCGCGCCACCCGACGCCAGGCCCAGATCCTTCGTCCCCCCCGCCCGCGACGCGCTCTCCGCCCGCCCGAACGAGGTCGCGTCGACCCGGGGTTCGGCGCCGCGGCGTAGCGCCCGCAGGCCCCACACGCCACCCAGGCCGGCGAGGCCGAGCAGGAGCGCACCCCCGCCCACCAGCCAGAGCCTGCCCGGCCACCTGCGACGCGAGAGCTGCGCGAGGAGCGCGAGGGCCTGCGGATGTTGCGGCTCGAAGGCCAGCACGCGATCGCACGCATCGATGGCCCGCGGAATGGCGCCCTTTTGGCGCGCCTCCTCGGCCCGCGTGACGGCTCGCGCGACGACGCGCGCGGCGAGGTCTCGCGAATAGTCCGTGGGCGCGCGAAACAGCCCCACGAGCTCCGCGTCGGGGTCCGTCAGGCCGCTCTCCGCGAGCAGCTCGCGCAGGGCCTGCCCCGCCTGCTCCGCGCTGTCGTAGCGGCGATCCGGCTCGCGCTCGAGCAGCCGCGAGATCACCCGATCCATGCCCCGCCCGACGCGGCCGTCGAGGCTCGCCGCCGGCCGGTAGCGCCCTTCCACGATGCGCAGCGCGGTGGCGATCGGGTCCTTGCCGGGAAAGGGCAGGTGTCCCGTGCACAGCTGGTAGAGGAGCGTTCCGAGCGAGAAGAGGTCCGAACGCCCGTCCACGTGCCGCCCCTGCGCCTGCTCGGGCGACATGTAGGCCGGCGACCCGACGAGCGCGCCGGTCTGCGTCATCGCCTCGCCGTCGAGAAGGCGCGCGATGCCGAAGTCGGCCAGCACGATCCGTCCCCCGTCCGCCACGAGCACGTTGTCCGGCTTCAGGTCACGGTGCACGATCCCCGCGCGGTGCGCGCAGCCGAGCGCGTCACAGAGCTTGAGCCCGACGAGCGCCGCGGCCTCCGCGAGCAGCGGGCCGTGGTCCTCCATGATCCGGCGCAGCGAGGGGCCCGAGACGAGCTCGCACACCATGAAACCGGGCACGACCGCGCCCCCGTCGAGCGCCTCGTCCCCACCGTAGTCGTAGACCTCGATGATGTTCGGGTGACGGAGTCCCGCCGCCGCCTTCGCCTCGCGCACGAACCGCGCCGCGTAGTCCCCCTGCCGCGAGAGATGCGGGTGCAGGACCTTCACCGCCACCTGGCGCCCGAGCAGCGGATCCTCGGCGCGGTACACCACCGCCATCCCGCCCGCACCGAGCTCCTCGACGAGACGATACCGTCCGAGGCTGGATCCGAGCTGCGGCGGGGAGACGCGCATGGGCGCGCGACGAGGAGATTACGACCGGTCGCCGCGCGGCAGGGTGAAGAGCCCGCTTCCCGTTCGTCGCCGGCTCATCGCCTTGGCCCGCGTGATCTCGCTGGCCAGCTTCTCCGCCGAGTCGTACTGGCCGGGGCCCACGATCACCTCGGCGATCGAGGCGCTCATGAACAACGCGCGACGCACCTCGCCGGAGGGATCCGAGAGCGTGATGTACCCGCGCTGCTGGTCCTCCTCGCTGTAGTGGCCGCTCGCCGTGGCGTTGAAGGCCGCCGCGATCCCGTCGGCGAGCGACGAGGCCGCCTCCGCCTCGCAGATCAGCAAGAAATCGTCGCCGCCCACGTGTCCGACGAAAGCCGGCGGCTCCGTCACGCGCGATTGCTGCAGGATGAGCGCGCCGGTCTGAGCGATCACGTCGTCCGCCTTGCGATAGCCGTAGACGTCCGCATACGTCCGGAAGTTCTCGATGTCGACGTAGAGCAGTCCGAAACCCGCCTTGCGTCGCAGAAGATCCGCCACCCGCTCCTCGATCGCCTCGGCTCCCGGCAGGTTCGTCGTGGGGTTTCGGTCCCGCTCGCGCCGGCTCTGACGGATGAGGGCCTTGACGCGTGCCGCGAGCTCCCGCAGGTCGAAGGGCTTCGGCAGATAATCGTCCGCTCCAGCCTCGAGGCCGGCCACGCGGTCGTCCACTCCGGCCAGAGAGGTGAGCATCAGAATCGGCACCCGCGACACCAGCACGTCGGACTTCAAGCGCCGGCAGACCTCGATGCCGTCGAGCTTCGGCATCATCACGTCCAGCACGAGCGCGTCCGGCAGCTCGGTGCGCGTGAGGTTGAGCGCCTCCTCCCCGTCCCTCGCCCGAAGACAAAGAAAGCCCGCATCCCCGAGGCTGGCAGCCACGAGATGGGCGACCGCGTCGTCGTCTTCGGCTATCACCAATTTTTTCAGCAACATAGCACTTGAGGGATACCACGCCGCGCGCGCGAGGTCAACGAGGGAGCACGCCCCGGGCGCAAGGCCCCGCGGGCCGAGGGGGCCGAACCACCCCCGCCGACGGAAAACGGGCGAAGGAATTGACACTCGTCGGCGCGCCTTCCTATGATCAGGTGCGCCATCGGCCCGGCCCCATTCCCACCGTCGGCGCACGCCACCCCATGGAATACGCGATCGGCATCGACCTCGGCACGTCGTATTCGAGCGTCGCCGTGGTGCGCGACGGGCGACCCGAGGTCCTCGCCGACGACTTCGGAAACCTCGTCCAGCCCTCGGTCGTGGCCTTTCTCGCCGAGGGCGGGATCCTGGTCGGGCAGGCGGCCCGGGCGCAGCTCGCGGTGGACCCCTACAACACGGTCTATTCGGCGAAGCGCCTGATCGGGCGGCGCATGGACGACCCGGACACGCGGGCCGCCGTGTCGAGCTTCCCGTACCGCGTGGTCGAGGGTCCGAACAGCCACCCGGTGATCGAGATCCGCGGCGAGCGGCTCAGCATCCCCGAGACCTCGGCCTACATCCTGCGCATGATGAAGAAGATCGCCGAGGCGCGCCTGGGCGTCCCGGTGGACAAGGCCGTCATCACGGTCCCCGCGAACTTCAACGACGCACAGCGGGAGAGCACGCGCATCGCGGGCCGCATTGCCGGCCTGGACGTCATCCGCATCATCAATGAGCCCACCGCCGCCTCGCTGGCCTACGGCTACGGCCGGGGTCTGAACAAGCTGCTCGCGGTCTACGACTTCGGCGGCGGTACCTTCGACTTCACGCTGCTCGAGCTGCGAGACCGGGTCTTTCGCGTGATCTCCACCGCCGGAGACACCTTCCTCGGCGGCGACGACTTCGACGAAGCCGTCGCCACGGCGGTAGCGAACAGCTTCTGGAAGCAGACCGGGATCGAACTCCGGCGAGACGTCGTCGAGTGGACCCGCCTCATCCTCGCCTGCGAAGGAGCGAAGCGAACGCTCAGCCAGAAGACGAATGCGGACCTCCTGGTGCAGCGGGTAGCGCACACCGCGAAGGGGGTGCTCGACCTGTCGGCCACTCTGACGCGAGACCTCTTCAACTCGCTCTGCTTCGACCTCGTACGCCGCTCCTTCGCCGTCTGCGAGCGCGCCCTGCACGACGCGCGCGTGCGGCCTGAAGACATCAACGACGTGATCATGGTCGGCGGAACGACCTTCATCCCGCTCGTCCGCGCGTCGGTGGAGCAGTTCTTCGGCCAGCGTCCTCGGGCCGACGTCAGCCCGGAGACCGCGGTGGCGCTAGGGGCCGCGATCCAGGCGCACTCCCTGATGGCCGCCCCGACCCCCGAGCCGGCGAGCACGCAGACCATCCTGCTGGACGTGCTCCCCCACTCCATCGGCATCGTCACGGCGGGCGGGCTGTCGGAGAAGGTCCTCGAGCGCAACATGGCCATTCCCGTGGAGCAATCTCGCGTCTTCTCCACCTCGAGGGACCACCAGACCGAGCTCAAGATCCGCATCGTGCAGGGGGAGTCCCGACGCGCCGACGAGAACACCGCCCTCGGGGAGCTCGTCGTGGGGGACCTGCGGCCCGCCGCGCGCGGCGAGGTGGAGGTGCTCGTCACCTTCGAGGTGGACACGAACGGCATCCTCAACGTCACAGCGCGCGACCGCGATTCGGGCCGCCTCTACAAGAAGAGCGTCACCGTGTCGGGCGAGCTGTCGGACACGGCGATCGGCCAGATCAGCCTGAGGCCCGACGGCGGGAAGCGCTCGTGACGCCTCCGACACCCATCCGAGTCCTGATCATCGACCGAGACAACGTGCGGCGCGGCCTGCTGGCCTGCAGCCTCCCGTCGAGTCAGTACCGCCTGGAATTCGCCAAGACCTCCGCGCAGGGGCTCGACCTCCTCGGCCGCGTGCACCCCGAGGTGGTCCTGGTCGGCCGCGACCCGGCGATGGACGACCTGTGCCAGAGTATCCGGTCGACCCCCGCGGGGAGCCGGTGCCTGCTCGTGCTGATGGACGAGGCCTTTCGCGACGAGGCCGCGGCGGCCCACGCCGCGGAGGCCGTCGGCGCGGACCTGGCGCTCCCCTTCCCCTTCGACCTGGACGCGCTCGACGAGCAGCTCGAGCTCAGGCGCGATCCTCGGACGGCCCAGAAGCTTCCGTCGCAGCCCTCGCTCGAGGCGACGAGCGCCCCGTCGACCGACGATCCGCCGCCGCCCTCTCCCGAGGAGCGCGCGGCCGCGTGGGTCGCCTTTCGCGAGCGGGTGGAAGAGCTCCACGGGGAGCTGGACGCGCTCGACTACTACCAGCTCCTCGGCATCGCCCCGTCGGCGACCCTCTCGGAGATCAAGGACGCGTTCTTCGCGCGCTCCATGGCCTACCACCCGGATCGCTTCATGCGGCTCGAGGATGCCGAGCTGCGGAGTGCGATCTACGAGGTCTACAAGCGCGTGTCGGAGGGTTTCAAGGTGCTCATCCGGCCCGAGGCCCGCAGCGACTACGACCACGGGCTCGCGCTGCCCGATCGGGCGCGCCACCTGCGCTACCAGGAGCGGCCTCGACAGCCCACCGGCTCCGAGGCCACCTCCGGGGCGCTCACCTCGGAAGGGAAGCGCTACCTCCAATTCGCGCAGCTCGCGGAACAGGAGGGGAACGTGAAGTCGGCCCGCATGTACCTGGCGCTCGCCGTGCAGTGCGAGCCCCAGAACCTGGCCCTCCGAGAGCGTCTCGAGGCCCTGGGCCGCTAGACCGCCCGGGCGAGGCAGGAGAGGCCTCTCACCCGCACGCGGCGTTCACGCCCTGACCTGGCGCTACTTCGCGCTCCGCAGCGCTTCCGGACGTCGAACCCGCTGATTGCGGTTCACGAGCCGGCTCAGCCGCGCCACGCGCTGGCGGAGCTGGGCACACTCCGCCTCGAGCTCGGCCACGCGCTCGTCCCGCGCCTGTGCGGCCGCCATCCACAGGCGGCAGGTGGCTTCGAGGTCCGCTCCGCTGCGATCCGGGGTCCCCGCTTTACTCGTCGTGCGATTCATGTTGGCTACCTTTCGCTTTCCAACGCTCTAATAGTGTTGGTCTTCTGTGCGCCAAGGACCATCCTACAAGATGTAGTGGGTCTGTCAAATTTTTGCACCACATCTTGTGTGACCATCAAAAAAGCCGTGCTGCTCCAATGGTCTACGCGGGCGCCCGAAATACCAGGGTGACACGTGGGCCTGTGTGCGGGCCGACGGGATCGAATGGGGCGCGATCCGACAGTATGCTACATCACGTCCGGAGTGCGCGGCTGCGGAGGGCCAGGGGGCCATCGTGGGCCGCGGCCCCCTGCTCGCTGGCAGGGCCCCGGCGGGTCAGACGGCTTGTCGGGAAGGGAGTGCGTCAGACAGAGAGGAGGGGGAGTGCGAAGGCGACGAGCCTACTGCCAGGCGATCTCGAGGGTGAACGGGCCTTCGCCATCGGGATGCGCGCCGCTGTACCAGCCGTCCACCACCACGACCCACTCCTCGTTGGCAGCGGGCTTGATGGTGATGGTCTCGTCCTTGCCGTTACCCAGCACGTCGCTGTTCGTCTTGGTGCACGCAGCGTCGATCGCCGTCAGGCTGCAGGCGGTGCCGGCTGGGAACGCGTAGAGACCGGGGTCCCATTCCCCCTTGGCCTTGATCGTGTACGTCTTGCCGGCGAGGAGCGCGACCTTGTAGTAAAGCTGGTTGCTCCGCCAGCCCGGTGCCGCGTCCGCGTTGCCGCAGCTGACGCCCTTGGCGCTCGAGCCCGTCCCCGTCGTGAACTCGTCCTTCAGTCCCGGGATGGAGGTGTCCCCCTGGACCGTCGTCGGGCTCGTGCTACCGAGCGTGACGACCTTCGGGGTCGCGCAGGCGCCGTTGGTCGGCGTGGTGTACTCCTCGACGGTCAACGAGTACGGGCCCGCCTCGGAGGCCGCATAGGCGTCCACCGCGATGACCCAGCTCTCCTGCGCGGTCGGCGCGAACAGCAGCCGCTCGTAGCCCGTCTCCTCGAGGTCGCTGTTGTAGAGCTTCTTCGGGTCCGCCGGCGTCGGGTTGGTGCAGGCGGCGTTGATCGCGCTCTCGGAGCAGGTCGTCGTGGCGAGGAACGCGTAGAGCGACATGTCCGTCATGCCCACGAGCTTGGCTCGGTAGGTCTTGCCGCCCGCGAACGCCGCCTTGTAGTAGACCTGCGGCGCAGGCCAGGGGCCGTTCGGGTTGCCGCAGGCGACCGCCGGGAACTCGTCGGCGACGCCCGTGGTGTCGGACTTCACCGTGGCGGGGAGCGTGATGGTTTGCGGAGTGGCGCACTTGCTCGCCCCGGTCTGCACCGCCCACTCGTCGATCTGGAGCGTGAAGGGACCGAACTCGCCGGCGACCATCGAGTCCACGACGATGATCCAGTCCACGGCCGCACCCGTCGCGTTCTTCAGGCGGAGCATCTCGCCCGTCCCCATGCTGAAAAGACTGGCGGGGACGTTCTGGTTCAGTACCTGGGTCGCATCCGCCGGGGTCGGGTTCTTGCACCCCGTGTTGACCGCGGCCTCCTGGCAGTTGGCGGAGGCCGGGAAGGCGTAGAGCGCGGTATCGAACTCGCCGTTCACGGTCACGCGGTAGTTCTTACCGGCCGGAATGCTCAGCTTGTAGAAGAGCTGGCCCTGGTTGAAATCCTTCGTACCACCGCAGTTGACCTTCATCTCGTTGCCCACGCCCGCGGTGTCGCCCTTGATGGTGGCGCTACCGCTCGTGAGCGTGACCGCCTGGGCGCCGCTGCACTTGCCGTTCGCGGCCGGCGTGAAGCCCGGCGTAATGGTCATAGTGAAGGCGCCACCGGTCTTCTTGTTGTTGTAGTAGTCGACCACGATGATCCAGTCCTCGGCGGTCGTCGGCGTGATGAAGATGGCCTCGCCCGTGCCGGACTTGTCCGCGTTGTAGACCTTCAGCGGATCCGCCGGGGAGGGGTTCGCGCAGGCCAGGTTGATCGCGGCTTCGTCGCACTTGGTGCTGGCCGGGAAGGCGTAGAGCGCGGAGTCGAACTGCGCCTGCAGGTCGATGCGGTAGGTCTTCCCCGCGTCGAGCTTCACCTTGTAGTAGACCTGCGCGCCGGGCCAGGGCCCGTTCGGGTTCTTGCCGCAGTCGATCGCGGCGAACTCGTCCGGAGCGTACTGGCTCGTCCCCGTCACGGTCGTCGCCCCCGATGCGGCCAGCGTGACGACCGTGGGGGTGGTGCACTTCGCGTTCACCGGGGCGGGGCCGCCCATGTCCGACACCTTGCCGTCGGACCTGCGCGCATCCACCTTCCCGCCGTCGGACTTGCGAGCGTCGCTCTTGCGGGCATCCGATACCGCGGAGTCCCCGACGGAGCTATCGCCCGCGCCGGTGTCCCCGCCGCCGCTGTCATCCGCCGCGGCATCTCCTGCGCCGCCGTCGGTGACCACCTGGCCGTCCGTGCCACTCCCCGTGTCCGTGTTACTGGTGCTCTTCCCACCGCAGCCCCACAGGGTCGCGGCCGTCAATCCAGCGAGGATCGACAAGCGCAGAGTCGTATTCACCGCTCCCTCCTCATAGTGATAATCGGCGCGCACCTTAGGCGTCCGCTCCGCGCGTTGTCAATGGCCGGAAAACGAATACCCACCACGGGACGCAGGGCGCGAGGCTCCCAGGGGCGGAGGAAGGGGAGCGGCTCGACGCCCGAGGGGCGGAGGCTCTACCGCGCGGCGGCGGCGCCCTCCTTGGCGCCCTTGTCGCGCTTGCGGAAGATGACGACCGTCTCGTTGGCCTGCACGTCCGCGCTCTCGCGCGTGTAGACGCTCACGTAGTTGGCCCCCGGCCAGAGGGGGAGGTCCGTCGCGAAGTCCAGACGGTTTGGCGTCTTCGAGTTCCGCGTGGACTGGTAGTAGACCTTGCGTTCCACCTTCGCGTCCGGATTCCGCACGAAGATGAAGAGGTCGGCCACCTTGGTCTCGTCCACCGCCGAGCCGCTCACCCGAATCGTGGCCGCGCTCGTCAGGTAGGTCGGCACCTGGAGCGTCAGCTTGGGGGGCGTCACCTGCCAGCTCGCCTGGAAACGCGCCGTTCCACCCTCGGACCCGGGGGTCACCTCCTTGCTGGAGACAAAGGCCGGACGCTCGGGCGCCGCCAGGATGCGATACCACCCCTCGTGGCGGCCGAGGACCTTGAACGACCCGCCGCGAAGCGCGTGGCCCACGACCGGAGCGTCCGCCGCGGCCCAGGCGTGGATCGCCACCCGCTTGCCATTCACGCGCACGCCGCCGCTGGCCTTGGCGGGACCGGCCTGAGGCTGCACGACCTGGAAGGAGAGCTTGTCCGAGACCGTCTCCCCGAGGGCGTCGTCGTAGACCTTCAGCTCGAGACCCAGGCTCGAGCCTTGATAGCCGGGGTCCACGTCCAGAGTGAAGGAGGCGGTCTTGGACTCGCCCGGCTCGAGACGCCCGAGGTCGAAGCGCCCCTTCCCCACCGTGGCCGCCGAGGCCCCGAGGTAGCGCAGCGTGGTCATGGTGCGGAAGGCCGGCCCCTTGCCCGTGTTGCGCACCTTCACGAGCAGCCGGAGCTGCTCGCCGCGCTGGATGCGGCCGTCCTCGTTGCCCTGGATGTCGTCGACCATCTGGTAGCCATACGCGAAGGTGGGGCGGTCCACCCCTTTCGTGGAGAGGTGGAAGGTGTTCGGCGGATACGCGGTCCCGGAGCCGTCGGTGAACTTGAGGGTCACGTCGTCCACGCGCGTCGGCAGGTCGCGGATCTTCATCGGCAGCACCCAGGTCCGGCTCGCCCCGGGCTCCACGCGCCCGAAGGCCAGCTCCCGGCCCGCAAAGAGCCGGTTCGTGGACTCGCTGACCGCCTGGAGCCGGTGCGCCGCCACCTTCCCTTCGTTCTTGACCGTCACCTTCAGCTTCATCGCCTGGCAGGCCTTGGCCTTGCCGCCCTTCGGCTCGGTGGTCACGCTCACCGAGAGTTTCGGACGCTCGTCGCCCGGCTTGGGTGAACCGCCCGCCTTTGCGTCGGACTTGCCGTCGGACCAGTCCACTCCGAGCTTCTCCAGGGCATCCGCGACGCGCTTGTCCTCTTCCTGCTCGCGCTTGGCGAAGAAGGCGGTCGAGCCCGCCAGGACCTGGCTGCGTCTCCAGCCGCGCGCCTGCGCGAGGAGGTCCCGCGCCAGCCGGATCTGGAAGTCCTCGACGAACTTGTCCTCGTCGGTGGGCTTGCACCGACGGTCGGGGAAGAGACACAGATTCGCCCCCTCCTTCTCCTGGTCTTCCTCCTCCTCCTCCTCGTCCTTGTGCGGCTGGGCGTCGGTCGCGAGGTACCGCACCGTGCGCAGGGGCTTCTCGTTGCGGCGCACGTTGCGATGGGTGAGGTGCTTCGAAAGATCCTGCTCGCGCGTGAACTGCTCGTTGATGCGCAGCCGCAAGAAGTCGTCCTTGACCACCGCGGGAGCGGTCCCGATATCCGGGGTGATCCCCACCGACTGGATCGAGATGTCGCCGGGAGTGAGGTACTGCGCGATGGTCAGCTTGAGCGCCGAGCCATCGTCGTTGTCGTAGAGCACCTGCACCGACCCCTTGCCGAAGGTCGTTCGCCCGATGATCACCGCGCGGTCGAGGTGTTTCAGCGCTCCGGCCACGATCTCCGAGGCCGAGGCGCTTCCGCTGCTGACGAGGACCGCGATGGGGTAGCGCTCCTCCGTGCCGTCCAGCTTGGCGCGCTTCTCCTCGCGCAGCTTGCCGGCGTGGCTCACGGTCGTGAGCAGCGTCCCCGATTCGATGAACATGTCGGAGATCTTGATCGCCTGGTCGAGGAGGCCCCCGGGGTTGCCCCGCAGGTCGAGGATTAGCCCCTTCATCCCCTTCTTCTTGAGCTTCCGGACGTGGTCACGCAGATCGTCGTACGAGTTGCCCTGGAAGCTCCCCAGACGCACGTAGCCGATCTTCTTCGAGATGATGCGCGAGTTGACGCTGTCCACCTTGATGATCGCGCGGGTGAGGGTCTTGCGGACGGGCTTGGCCCACCCCGCCCGCTGAATCGTCACGTCCACGCGACTGCCGGGGACGCCGCGGAGCTTGCTGACCGCCTGGTTCAGCGTCATGTTCATCGTCGAATCGTCGTTGATCTTCAGGATCTGGTCGCACGACTTGATCCCCGCCGTCTCGGCCGGCGTCCCCTTCATCGGGTTCATCACGGTGAGCACGCCCTGGATCATGGCGATCACGATACCGAGGCCGCCGAACTCCCCCCGCGTCGAGAGCTTCATCTCGTTGTAGAGGTCGGGCTTCAAGAGCACGCTGTGGGGGTCCAGCGTGGAGAGCATGCCGTTGATCGCCGCGTACTCCACGTCGCGGATGTCCGTCGCCGGCAGCAAGTGCGGCTGCATGAAGCGCAGGATGCTCTTCATGCGGCTCGAGAGGGCCCATGGGCTATCGACTCCCGAGACGTCGAAGGTCCGCTCGGTGTCCTGCACCCGGATGGTGAGGGTCTTCTTGTCCGGCGCCTCCTTGATCAGGACCTCGGCCACCTCCTTCTCGATCGCGTCGAGCGCCTCGCGGAGCATCTCGCGCGGCTTCACGCGTTCGGGCTCGACGTAGTGGTCCTTGATGCGCCCGAGGACGACGGTGAAGACCTTCAGCGCGGTGAGGTCGTAGTGACGCGCGACGCGATCCGGCGCGGCGCGCGACTGGGGCTGCGCCGAAACCGTGATCCCTCCCTCGGGGCTCCGCCGGCTGATGGTGAGAAAGAGCGCGGCGACCAGCGAGACGGCCACCACGAGGGGCTTGAGATAACGATCCATCCAGCTCTCCGAGCTCTTGGGCGGTTCGCTGCCGTCCAGCAGAAGACTCATGGGTCCTTCGATTCGGTTACGTTCGCGGAAAAGTATAGGCTGCGAGGGGAGGCACGTCCACGGCGCCCTGCCGGGAGGGAACAGCGTTGCCCGCCGTGGGCCCGGCGCGTTGACAGCTGGTGCCCTTCGCCGCAGGATGCGCGGTGAGCTCCATGGCCCGTAAGTCCGACGATACGAAGACCCGGCGGCCCGGTGCCGGCCGACGGCCGAGCGCGCTCCCCGACGCGCAGTCCGCAGCGCTCGCGCCCGCCGCTGCCGGCGGGGCCGCGGAGCGTGCCGCACCGCACGACCCCGAGGACGAGGCGGAAGACGAGACGGAGGAGACCGAACTGGTCGAGGAGCTCGAGCCCGAAGAAGGGGAACTCGAGGTGGAGGCGCTGTCGGCGCAGGACGAGCTGGCCCTCGTACCGATGGACGCAAGGGGACGTCGCGACCCGCGCGCGCTCGTGCTCTCCCGGCCCAGCCTGGTGCGACGCGACCCGCTCCAGGCCTACATGAACGAGGCGCGACGCTACCCGCTCCTCACGCCCGAGGAGGAGCACGAGCTCGCCGTGCGCTACCACACGACGGGGGACCTCGACGCGGCCCGACGGATGGTGACCGCCAATCTGCGGCTGGTGGTGAAGATCGCGCACGAGTACCGCAAGGCCTATCAGAGCCTGCTCGACCTCGTGCAAGAGGGGAACATCGGGCTCATGCACGCCGTGAAGAAGTTCGACCCGTATCGGGGGGTCAAGCTCACGTCGTACGCGGCCTGGTGGATCCGCGCCTACATCCTCAAGTTCATCCTGAACAACTGGCGGCTGGTGAAGATCGGCACCACGCAGTCGCAACGAAAGCTGTTCTTCAACTTGCGCCGGGAGATGGAGCGCCTGCAGCGGCTCGGCGTGGAGGAGCCCGCGCCGCGGCTTCTCGCCGAGCGCCTGTCAGTCCCCGAGCACGAGGTGCAGAGCATGCAGCGCCGGCTCGCGGGACAGGACGTGTCCCTCGACGCGCCGGCGCGGTCGGACGACCCCGCCGGAGGAAGCCGACTGGATCTCGTCGCCGCCTCGAGCAGCGGGCCGGATCAGCTCGTCGAGGAGGAGGAGTTCACGCAACGCCTCGCGGCGAAGGTGCGGGAGTTCGGCCAGAGCCTCGACGGGCGCGACCGCGAGATCTTCGAGCTCCGCACCGTGGCGGAGGAACCGCTCACGCTGCAGGAGATCGGTGACAAGTACGGCATCACCCGCGAGCGCGCGCGGCAGCTCGAACGGCGGATGATGAACCGGCTGCGGGAGTTCCTGCGAGAGGAGCTCGGCGACGCGGTGCAGGTCGCGCTCGGGCGCGAGGACGACGAGTGACCGACGCCCCGAAGAGCGCGACGGCGACGCAGGGAGAGCTGGTCGTGGTCGCCACGCCGATCGGCAACCTCGAAGACATCACCTACCGCGCCGTGCGCACGCTCGGCGAGGTCTCGCTCATCGCCGCGGAGGACACGCGACGCGCGCGCATCCTCCTCGCGCGCTACGACATCCGGACCCCGACCGTCAGCCTCTTCGCGGGCAACGAGGCCCGGCGTACCGCGGAGCTCCTGCGACGCCTCGTACAGGGCGAGCGCATCGCGCTCATCTCGGACGCCGGCTCCCCGGGAGTCTCCGACCCCGGCCTGGCGCTCGTGGCCCGCTGCCTCGACGAGGGGATCCCGGTGGACTTCCTGCCGGGGCCGAGCGCGGTGGTGGCGGCGCTCGTGCTGTCGGGGCTTCCTGCGGCGCGCTTCACTTTCCTCGGTTTTCTACCGCGCAAGGGCCCCGAGCGGCGGCAGATCCTCGACGGGCTGCGCCATCGACCCGAGACGCTGGTCCTGTTCGAGGCCCCGGGGCGCGTGGCGGCCACGCTCGCCGACCTGGCCCAGGCGCTGGGAGACCGCCCCGCCGCCGTCGCCCGGGAGCTCACCAAGCTGCATCAGGAGGTGCGACGCGGACGCCTGGGCGAGCTCTCCGCGCACTACGCCGCGGAGGCCCCGCGCGGCGAGGTCACGCTGGTCGTGGGCGGGGGCGAGGAGCTCCCCCTGGGACTCGGCGCCGAAGCCCTCGCCGAAGAGGTGGCGCGTCGCATCGGCCGTGGTGAGAGTCCGAAGTCCATCGCCGCGGCCCTCGGAGGGTCCGAAGGGCGGCGGCGGGTTTACCAGCTGGCGCTGGCCGCGGCCGGCGCCAAGACCGACGACAACGGCGACGTCCAACCCGCGCCCGGCAGCGCCTCTCGGGAAAGTTGATTCTTGTCACGCCGCCTCTGGACTCTGATATCATTCCAAGACTGCGTCGGCGCCCGGATCGGCCGTCGCGAGGACGGGACGAAAGCTCGGTAGGACAGTCCACGTGAGCGATCCTTCGAAGAGCAAGGACGCAACGCACGAGGTCCCCACGGTCGGATCGGGGGCCCCGGGCGTGCGCGCGAACCGCCCCCAGGGGGAAACGGGGAAGCTCTGGCCTCCCAAGCCGGGGGCCGAGGGGAGCGCGCCGGTGCGGCAGCCCTTTGCCGCGGGCACCGAGGGGCTCTGTCAGACGATGCCGGAGCTGGGCACCATCCCGTTTCCGCGGGAGCGGGTTCGCGGTCGGCGCGTCGTGCGCCTCGTCTCCGCCACCCCCGGCACCGAGCTCAGCATCGAGCTGCAGGCGGGGGTGAACCGCATCGGCCGGCAGCGCACCGACAACCACATCGTCCTCGTGAGCCCGCAGGTCTCTCGCTTTCACTCGGAGATCGACGTCCACGACGATCTCATCCTGGTCAAGGACCTGGGCAGCGCGAACGGCACCTTCGTGAACGGCGTGCGCGTCACCGAGCAGGTCGTGCACGCCGGGGATCTGATCGGGTTCTCCGATCAATTCACGCTGCGGCTGCTCATCGATATGGCCCTCGAGGAGCCCGACTCGGTCACACTGGCGGCGCAGGCGCCGGCCGAAGATCCGATGCCGCTGGCGCGCCCGATGGCTTCCCCCGGCCTTCTCGGCCGGGACGCGGTCCCCGCCTCGCTCGAGAAACGGCGCTCGCAGCTCGACGCGCTCCCCGTGGCGGAGCCGCCGCCGCCCGCGCCGCCGCCCCGCGCGCCGATGCCGCGCCCCGTGGCGCCGCCGGCCCCGTCGCCACTCGACCTTCTGCCGCAGACCGAGCCCACCCCGCCCACGATGGACGCGGACGAGGGGGACCTGCTGCAAGGGCTGGGAGGCGGTGGAGCCGAAGGGGGCGAGGTCTCGGTGCTGGAACGAGAGCGGCGACAGCTGGCGGTGCTCTACCAGGTGAGCAAGCGCTGCATGACCGCCGAGTCCCTCGCCGAGCTGGACCGGCTGCTCATCAACGTGCTCGAGCGCGTGGTCTCCTTCGACCGCGGCTTCATCACCTACCAGCTACCGAGCGGCGACTGGAAGCTCGTGATGTCGCCGAAGGGGGACCGCTGGGAACGCCGCGTGGTGCGAGACCTGTTGCAGACGGCCCTCAAGTCCAAGGGGACCCTCGTGGTGGCCGACGCGCGCACCGACACGCGGCTCGGACGATCGGAGCACCGGGCCGAGGAGCGCATGCTCTTGCCGCTGCGCTCGCGCGGCACGCCGATGGGCGCCGTGTTCCTCATCTCGACCAAGCCGGGCAGCTTCACCGCCCAGGCAGCAGATTTCCTCTCGCTGTTTGCCGACATCGCGGCCCTAGCCGTGGTCAACTGTGCCCGGCTGGAGGCCGGACGCAGCTAAGAAGAGTACGGACGGAGATGCCCGCCGAGCGGGGAGCGCCCCATCCAGCGAGCTCGCTCGCATTGCCCGGTGAGGTCCCCTCCGAGAGCGCGTTCCCTCGACGCTTCGGTGACTACCTGCTCGTCTGCCCGCTCGCCGAGGGGGGGATGGCCGAGGTCTTCCTCGCGCGCCACCGTCGCGGCGGCGTCCGGTGGCAAGCGATCAAGTGCCTGCGACCCAAGCTCGCCCGGCAGGAACGCTTCCAGCAGATGTTCGACCGGGAGGCTCGGCTGGCCCTCCTGCTGGACCACCCGAACGTGGTGCGGAGCCGCGAGGCCGGTGCGGTCGACGGGCAGTGGTTCATCGCCATGGACTACGTCGCCGGTCAGGACCTGAGCGCGCTGCTGCGCCGCTGCCGCGCCGAGAAGGAGTCGCTCCCGATCGAGCTCGCCGTCCACCTGGCGATGATGATCTCCCGCGGGCTGCACTACGCGCACTCGCTCGTCGGCCCGCAGGGGCGCCCCCTGCACGTGGTGAACCGCGACGTGAGCCCGGCCAACGTGCGCGTCTCGTACGACGGCGAGGTGAAGCTGCTCGACTTCGGCATCGCGCAGGCCGCGCTGGCCCTGACGAGCGAGATCGGCGTCGTCAAGGGGAAGCTGCCGTACATGTCGCCCGAGCAGATCCGGGGGCTCCCTCTCGACCGACGCTCCGACGTCTACTCGACCGGCGTCGTGCTTCACGAGATGCTCACCGGGCGCCGCCTCTTCGCCGAGGAGAGCGAGTTCGAGCTGCGCGAGCGGGTCAGGCAGTCGGACGTAGCCCCCCCCTCGACCCTCAACCCCGAGGTCCCGCAGGCCCTCGACGCCACGGTGATGCGGGCCCTCGAACGCGAACCCTCCGAGCGCTTCGCCGACGCCGCGGCGCTCGAGGCCGTCCTCGCCCCATACACCGTGCCCGACGACGAGGCGCGGGCCTCGCTCGCCACCCTGGTCCAGCGACTCTTCCCCGAGGCATACCGCGCGGAGCCGTCTCGTAGGAGCGAAGCGCCGCTTCCCGAGGCCCCGAGACGAGCGCCGCCGGCCGCCCCCCGGGCCTCCTCGGCCGTCGTCGAGCGCGCACCCGAGCCGCGGCGCGAACCGCCGGCCCCGCCGCTCGCGGACCCGGACCTCCCCTCCCCTCTCGACGAGGGGCCGAGCCTCTGGATCTGGCTCACCTCCGCCGCGCTCCTCCTCACCGGGGCGGGCCTGCTCTACTGGGCGAGCCGCACGTGGTGAGCGATCGCCTCCAGCTCCTCGACGCGCTCCTCGCACCGCTTCGCGCCGAGCTCACCGGTGCACCGAGCCCTGCCTGGGAGACGGCCGTGCGCTGCCGGCTGGCGCGCCTTCGCTGGGACCTCTACGACGACCGCACCGCCGCGGAGGCGCTGCTCTCGCGGACACCACCCACCTGCGGACCGGCGGTCGAGCTGAGACGACAGCTCCTCCTCGACCAGGGGGAGGCGGAGGCCGCGGCGCAGCTCCTCGAGGACCTCGCCGCGCACCCGGAAACGCCAGCCGAGGCGGCCCAGGGAGCGCTCGAGGAGGCCGCGATCATCTACCTCTTCTGGCTCGGTCGCCCCGTGCCGGCCGCCGCCGCCGCCAAGCGCGCGCGCACCTTCGCGAGCGGCGAGGCCCGCGCCGACGAGCTCCTCGATCTGGCGCTGGCCGTGAGCGCCGACGTCGAGACCCTCGCCGAGCGCGCGCTCCTCGAGGGCGCGTCGCCATCGACGATGCTCGCCGCCGCGACGGGGGTCTGGGACCGACTCGGCCGCGCCGAGGTCGCCATCGATCTCCTGCGCAAGGTGCTCGAGACGGACCCGGACGACCTGCTCGTGATCGAGCTGCTCCTCGAGCTCGCCGGCGCGCGGCCCCAAAAGGTCGATCGCGCGCCGCTGCTGAAGCGCAAGCTCGACCTGCTGGGCCTCCATTCCTCGTCGAGCCCGGAGGTGGCGGCCCTCCGCTTCGAGGTCGGACGGCAGCTGACCGCCGCCCGCCGGCTCCCGGAGGCGGCCGAGCTCCTCTCCCTCGTCGAGCCGGAAGGGAACCTGACCGTCGAGCTGGGTCCGAGCTGGGCGGACATCCTGCTCTGGTGGGCCAAGCGAGACCTCGCCGCGCAGCAGGGAGACCTCGGCGCGCTGATCACGATCTACGGCGAGCTGAGCCGCCTCGCGGGCGCCCCCGCGATGGCCCGCGCCTACCGCCTCCGCCTGGCGCTGCTGCTCGACGCGAGCCGCGGCGATCACCACGGAGCGCTCGCCCTGGCCGAGCAGTCCCTGCACGAACAGTCGTCCGACCCCCACGCGGCGGCGCTCGTCGAAAGGTTCCGCCTGCAGGGGATCAAGCCCGAGGAGTTGCTCCCGCTCTACAGCCGCCAGCAGCCGCTCCCCGGACGGCACCGCGGCCGGCTGCTGCGGCAGGCGGCGGTGCTCGTCGAGGCGCACCACCACGACATCTCGACCGCCACGGCCCTGCGGCGCGACGGCCTGGCGCTGCTTTCGGACCCGCACGCCCTCGGCGACCTCGAGCGCTACTACCGCGCGCAGGGCTTGCCCGCTCGCCTCTTCGACTGCTACCGCCAGGAGCTGGCGACGGCCCGCGACCCGGAGCTGGTAGCGCAGCTCTGTGGGGCGATGGCGGCCCTCCGTTTCGCCGCCGGCGACCTCGAGGAGACGGAGCGCCTGACGCGCGAGGCGCTGACCGCCGTCCCCGACGACCCGCTGGCCCTGCCGCTGCTCGGGCTCCTCCTCAAGGACCAGCGTCGCAGTGACGAGCTCGAAACGGTGCTGCGCGCGCAGGCCCAGGGTCCCGGCGCCCCGGCCAACCGCGCCGCAGCGCTGCGGGCTCTCGCGGCGCTGGCGAGCGAGCCCGTGGTGGCGCGCCATCACCTCGAACAGGCCTACGAGCTCCACCCGACCGACCTGTCGGTGCTCCGAGAGCTGGCCCAGCTCCACGAGACGGGGGGCGCCTTCACCGAGGCCGTCAGCGTCTGGCGTCGGCTCGCCGAGGCCGCCGGCGACCCCCGGGAGGCCGCTGGAGCCTACCTCGAGCAGGCGCGCGTGCTGAAGGAGCGCCTCGGCCAGCCCTATCCCGCGGTCCAGGCCTGTCGCCGGGCGGCCGAGCTCGACCCCGCGTCGGTGCCGGCCCTCTCGGCGCTGCAGCGTCTCTACCTCGAGCAGGAGAACTGGGCGGACCTGGAGGAGATTCTAGAACGCCTGCTCGTTATCGAGGAGCGCCCCGATGCCCGCCTCGGGCTCCTCCTCTCCCTCGGAGAGGTCTACGAGCGAGCCGACCGCGAGCCCGACCGTGCCCTGCGAACCTACGCGCAGGCGGCCCGCTCCGACCCGACGCACCCGGGCGCCCTGGCGCGCCTCGAACGCTTGGCCCGCAGCCACGAGGCCTGGGCCTTGCTGGTGAACGCCCTCGAGAGCCTTCCGCCCGCGGTCCCCACGCTCGAGCTCCTGGCCGAGGCGCTGGCGGAGCTCCGGCGGCTCCCCGACCTGGCGGAGGTTCGCGCGCAGCTCCTCGCGCTGGCCCAGACCGGACCGCAACGGGCCGACAGGCACGCCGAGCTCGCCGACGTGCTCGAGCAGCTCGGGGACCCCGACGCGCTCCTCCACTACCAGCGTGCTGTGACCGAGTTTGCGCAGCATCTCCCCGCCCTCCACGGCCTCCAGCGCCTCTATCAGCGACTGGGGGACTATCCGGGCCTGCGCACGGTGGTCGAGCTGGAGCTCGGCATCGTCACCGAACGCAACCGCCGCGCCGAGCTCTTGCTGCTGCTCGGGCGCTGCCTCTCGGAGGAGGGGGACCTCAAGGCCGCCATGAGCTACCTGGAGCAGGCCCTCGCGCTCCGGCCCGACGGCGGGATCGTGCTCCAGGAGCTCTCGCGCCTCTATCGCGACACCTTCCCTCGAGAGCTCGCGCAGGTCATGCGGCAGCGCGCCGAGGGGGCCCGCGACGAGGCGGCGCGCGCCTCGTACGCCCTGCGCACGGCCGAGCTGCTGGCCGAGGCGGGCGACTTCCCCGCCGCGTGGGAAGCCTACTTCGAGGCCTTCCGCACCGACCCGGCGAACCGGCAGGTCTTCACGCTCGTCGAGGGGTTCTGCCTGCAGCGCCACCTGTGGACCGAGCTGCTCATGCTCTACGACCTGGCGATCGGCTGGGTCGAGGAGGGGGGCGACGCGTACCGCCCGGGAGACCTCTACACGCGGCGCGGGCAGGTGCTCCTCACGCACCTGAACCAGCCGGGAGAGGCGGCGTCGAGCTACCTCAGGGCGCTCGAGCACGACCCGAAGAGCGCCGCGGTGCTCAAGGCCCTGCAGGGCATCTATGCCCAGCAGCAGGACTGGCGCGGACTGATCGAGGTCTACGAGCGGCGAGCCGGGCTGATGCCCGACAACGAGCTCTTCCAGCTCGAGTGCTACCGCGAGGCGGCTCGCATCGCCAGCGCCCGCCTTCCGGAGCGGGACAGCGACACCGTCGATCTCTGGGAGGAGGTGCTGCGCCGCGAACCGACCGACGACGAGGCGCAGGAACAGCTCGAGCGAGCCTACCGCGCCCTCGGCAAGCAGGACCGGCTGGTGGACCTGCTCCAGACGCGGCTGACGCTTGCGCCGCCCACGCCGGCGACCCTCGCCAAACGGCTCGAGCTGGCGTCGTACTGCGAGACCGAGCTCGAGGACCCGGGTCGTGCCGCGCAGCTCTACGAGAGCGCCCGGGAGATCGACCCACGCTCCGAGCCCGCGCTGCGCGCGCTGGCGCGCATCTACGAGGCCACGAGCCAGTGGGAGAGCTGCGCCGCGGTCCTGCGCGACCTGATCCAGGTCGAACGCAGCGCAAACGACCGCTCGCTGCTCTACTTCAAGTGTGGCTCGATCTTCGAGGCCCGCTTCGGCAACGAGGAAGAGGCGATCACGCTCTATCGCGCGTCGCTGCACGAATCTCCCGGCTGCATTCCGGCGCTGCAGGGGCTGCGGGACCTCCACCAGCGCCGCGGCGACTGGGAAGAGGTGCTCCAGACGCTGGAGCTCGAACGAAAGCTCTGGGACGGCCCGCGCGAGCAGGCCGGGGTGCTGACCCGCATGGCCGAGATTCGCCTGCGGCAGCTCCGGGACCCGGAGGGCGCGGCCGCGCTCTACGACCGCGCGCTCGCCGCCCAGCCCGACTACGAGCCGGCGCTCCTCGCGCTCTTCAACCTCTCGGTGGAGCGGGACGACCACGAACGCGCGCTCCGTCTCGCCTCCCGCCTCGCCTCGCGCATGGGGGCCGACGGGGACGCTCCGCGACGCAGCCAGTTCTTCGCCCGCAAGGGACAGCTGCTCGCACGGACCCAGCCCGCGGAGGCGGCCCAGTGCCTGGTCCAGGCCCTCGAGCTGAACCCGGGGAACAACGAGGCGCTGGCCGTGCTCGTCGATCTGTGTCGGTCTACGCCCGACGGCTACGACTTCGCCGCGGCCATCTCGCGCCTGCTCGAGCAACTGAAGGCCGACGGAAATCGGCGTGGCCTCTCGCTCCTCCTCGTCGCCGAAGGGCTGCTCGCGCAGCGGCGCGGCGAGGCCGAGCGCGCGGTCGAGCTTTACCAGCAAGCCCGTCAGGCCGGCCCCGACGAGCTCCTTCCGGCCCAGACCCTCGCCGAGCTCCACCTGGCGCTGCAGCAGCCCCACGAGGCGGTGGCGGTGCTCGAGGACCTCGCGACCCACGCGCCGACCGAACTCCGCGTCCGCGCGCTCACGCTCCTCGGCGACGCCTGGTCGGTCCAGCTGGACGACGCGCAGCGGGCGGCCGAGGCCTACTCCCGCGCCCTCGACCTGGCCCCGGACGACGTGCCGGCGGCCTTCGGACTCGCACAAGCCTCGTACGTGGCGCAGGACTTCGCCGGCGCGCGCGCGACGATGGAGGCGCTGGTGCAACGCGCCAGCTCGCTCGACACCTTGAAGCCCTCCGTGCGCGCTTCGCTCGAGCACTACCTCGGCGTGACGCTCCTCCGCACCGGAGCGCGCTCCGAGGCTCTCGTGGCCTTCCGTCGCGCTTTGCAGCAGGACCCGCTGTGCGTCGAGGCAGCCCTCTCCTTCGCCGCGCAGCTCGTGGAGAAAAACGACGGTCAGGGGGCCGAGGAGCTGCTGTCGCACACCCTGCACGAGCTCAACGAGGCCGGGCGACGCGCCGACGCCGTCGGGCTCCGCCGGGGACTCGGTCGCGTACAGCGCGCGCGGGGGCGTCTGCGCGCCTCACAGGCCGAATACGCGGCGCTCGTCGACAGCAGCGACGGCGACCTCGCCGATCGGATCGTGCTGGCGGAGCTGCAGGCCGCAGACCAGCGCGACCTCGGCGGCGCGATCCAGCAGCTCCATCGCCTCGTGGTCGACGACGGGGTGCAGCTCGCCGTCCTCCCCTCGCTGGCCGAGGTGTATCGCCTGCGCGGGGACGAGGAGCGCGCGGGGCGGGTGCTCCGGGTCTGGCAGGCGTGCGGCGGACTCGAGCGCGAGGACGACCCGACCCTGCAGGGAGCGACGGGGGACGTGGACCATTGGCCCACCCGCTGCCTCGACGCACCGCTCTGGCGACTCCTCGCGCCGCCGCTCCCCGACGCCCGGGTCGAACAGCTCTGGGAGGTGGTCTGCGAACCGCTCGAGCGCCTCTTCCCGCTCGAGCTCGCGGACGACGGCTTCGCCGCCGACGAGGTGGGGGACGAGACCTTCTCCGCCACGATCCAGCGCGCGCTCTGGGTCCTCGGCTTCGACGCGCTGGTCGAGGTGGCGCCCGACGTCCCCGGCGGCGTCCTCGCCGACCCGCGCGGCCGTCCGCGCATCGTCCTCGACCAGGTGTTCCTCACCGAGGCGGCGCTCGAGCTCGCGTTCGTGGTGGCCCGCAGCGCTCAGCTCCTCATGTCGGGCCACGCGCTGGTCGCGCGGCTCGCCGCCGAGGATCGGCGCCAGCTCGCCGAGCTTCTCGCCCAGCTCCTGCGACCGCCCGCCGAGCGGAGCGCGGAGACGGACCCCTTCCTGGACCAGCTTCCGCCGACGGCCGTGGCGCAGATCGACGAGATCGCGGCGGCCTACCAGCGCGACCTCCGCGGCGGGTCCCCGCGCGAGCAGCCCGCCCGGTGGCTCGGGCACGTCGAGCGCACGGCCAACCACGCGGGGCTCGTCGCCTGCGGTGACATCGCCGCCGCGCTGCGCATGATGGCCCTCCTCTCCGACGAGGAGCTGGCCTCCGGACCGCTCTCGGGGCTCGCCACGTCGCTCACCCCCGACGGGAGCGAGCTGATTCAGTACTACCTTTCTGAAACGTACGATCAGCTTCGGCGGCGGCTCGGCGGGAGCGAGCCCCACTCCGCCACCTTGGCCGAGAGGACGTAGCCCAGGATCCGGCGTCCCGCGCCGAGCGAGCCCTTCACCGTCCCGCTCACCTTGGACCGGCCCCCCCGGCGCACGCGGCAGCGGACGGGGACCTCCTCGCAGCGCAGCCCCCGCTGGGCCGCCTTGACCTGCATCTCGATGGTCCAGCCGTAGTCCGGGTCGCGCATCTCGAGTCCGCGCAGCGACTCGGCGGAAATCGCGCGAAAGGGCCCGAGGTCCGTGAAGCGCACCCCCCAGAAGGCGCGCACGAGGGTGCAGGTGAGCGCGTTGCCAAAGCGCTGCAAGGGGGTGAGGGCGCCGCGCTCCGCCCCGCCGAGGACCCTCGAACCCACCACGAGCTCCGCTCCGCGCTCGAGGCGGCGCAGGAGCGCCGGGAGCTCGGTCGGGTCGTCGCTGCCGTCCCCGTCCATGAAGGCCAGCCACTCGGCCCCCTCGGCAGCGGCGATCCCCGCCAGACAGGCCCGCCCGTAGCCCCGCCGGGGCTCGGAGACGACGAGCGCGCCCGCGCGGCGAGCTACGTCCGCCGTCCCATCCGTCGAACCGTTGTCGACCACGATCAGCCGGTCGACGACGGTCCGCTCCACCGCGGCGAGGAGCGGCCCGAGCGCCTCCTCCTCGTCGAGAGCGGGAACGATGAGAGCGACCGTGCGGCCGGCGTACATGCGACGTGAGGGACTCCGCGGGGCGACCCGGGCAGTATAATCGCGACCGCCCATGCCGACGAGCCTGTCCCCCCCGCGCTGCACGGTGATCCTCTTCACCCGCTACCCGGAGGCGGGTCGCGCGAAGACCCGGCTCATCCCGCGCCTCGGGGCCGAAGGGGCCGCGGCGCTGCAGCGGCGCCTCACCGGGCACGCTCTTGGCGAGGCCCTCCGCCTGCAGCGCGCGACCCCCGGCCTGGCCGTGGAGGTTCGCACGGAGGGGGGCGACCCGGAGCGCCTGACCGCCTGGCTGGGGGAGGACCTCTGCTGGCAGCCCCAGGGGACGGGGGACCTCGGCGAACGCCTGCGGCGCGCGCTCGACGACCGACTCGGACGTGGAGCACGCGCCGTCCTCGTCGGCTGCGACCTCCCCGGACTCTCGGCCGAGCTCCTGCGCCAGGCCGTCGCCGCGCTCTCGTCCCACGACCTGGTCCTCGGGCCGGCGCACGACGGCGGCTATTACCTCGTCGGCCTGCGAAATAGAGCGCCCACGCTATTTCACGACATCCCTTGGGGGGGCCCCACCGTGCTCGAACGGACCCTCGAGCGCGCGCGAGCGGCCTCCCTCGCGGTGGCCCTGCTGGCGCCGCTCGCCGACGTCGACCGTCCGGAGGACCTCGACTCCCTTGACCCTTCTTGGCTCGAGGGCCTAGAACTTCGACATCCGCCACGGGAGCTGACATGAGCGAGAATCCGCAGACCAACAGCTTTGGCGCGCGCGCCGAGCTCGACACGCGTTCGGGGAAGATCTCCTACTACCGCCTCGCCACTCTCGGCGAGCGCGGAGTGGCCGATGTGTCCCGGCTACCCTTCTCCATCAAGGTCATCCTCGAGGCGCTCCTGCGCAACGAGGACGGCCGCGCGGTGACCCGCGAAGACATCCTCACCCTCGCGGGCTACCAGGCCGCCGCTCCCTCGGAGAAGGAGCTGCCCTTCAAGCCGGCGCGCGTGATCCTGCAGGACTTCACCGGGGTCCCGGCCGTGGTCGACCTCGCCGCGCTGCGGAGCGCGATGACCCGCCTCGGCGGCGACGCCCAGCGCATCAACCCGCTCATTCCCGTGGACCTGGTCATCGACCACAGCGTCCAGGTGGACGCCTTCGGCTCGCCCGCGGCGCTGGCGCAGAACCTGGAGCTCGAGTTCTCGCGCAACGAGGAGCGCTACGTCTTCCTGCGCTGGGGACAGCAGGCGTTCCGGAACTTCCGCGTGGTGCCCCCGGGGAGCGGCATCGTGCACCAGGTGAACCTCGAGTACCTCGCCGGAGTGGTGCAGCAGCGCACCGACGACGGGCGCACCGTGGTCTTCCCGGACTCGCTCGTGGGGACCGACTCCCACACCACCATGATCAATGGCCTCGGCGTGCTCGGCTGGGGGGTGGGAGGGATCGAGGCCGAGGCGGTGATGCTCGGCCAGCCGCTCTACATGCTTGCGCCGCAGGTCATCGGCGTCCGGCTGAGCGGGCGACTCCCCGAGGGGGCCACCGCCACGGACCTGACCCTGACCGTGACGCAGCTCCTCCGCAAGAAGGGCGTGGTCGAGAAGTTCGTCGAGTTCTACGGGCCGGGGCTCTCGGCGCTCTCCCTCGCCGACCGCGCCACGGTGGCGAACATGGCCCCCGAGTACGGCGCGACGATGGGCTTCTTCCCCGTGGACGCCGAGGCGCTGCGCTACCTGCGCCGGACGGGGCGCCCGGAGACGCTCGTGGAGCTGGTCGAGACCTACTGCCGCGCGCAGGGGCTCTTCCGCACCGACGACACGCCGGACCCCGTCTTCTCGGACACGGTGGAGCTCGACCTCTCGACGATCCAGCCCTGCCTCGCCGGCCCCAAGCGCCCGCAGGACCGCGTGCCGCTGAAGGAGATGCGCGCCACCTGGCAGCGCGACCTCCGCGCCCCGGTCGCGCAGCGCGGCTTCAATCTGAAGGAAGAGGAGACGTCGCGCACCGCCACCGTGGCCTACCCTGGCGCCGAGCCGGGGCCGCTCGGTCAGGGCGCCGTCGTCATCGCGGCGATCACAAGCTGCACGAACACCAGCAACCCCTCCGTGCTCCTCGGCGCCGGTCTCCTGGCGAAGAAGGCCGTGGAGGCCGGACTCCGCACGCGCCCGCACGTGAAGACCAGCCTCGCCCCCGGCTCCACCGTGGTCACCGAGTACCTCAGGCAGACCGGGCTCCTGCCCTACCTCGAGCAGCTCGGCTTCCACGTCGTCGGCTATGGCTGCACCACCTGCATCGGCAACAGCGGCCCGCTGCCCGCCCACGTCGCGGCCGCCGTCGAGGCAGGGGACCTCGTCGTGGCGAGCGTCCTGTCGGGCAACCGCAACTTCGAGGGGCGCGTCAACCCGCACGTGAAGGCCAACTACCTCGCCTCCCCGCCGCTGGTCGTGGCCTACGCGCTCGCGGGCACCGTGGACCTCGACCTCGAGAAGGAACCCCTGGGCCTCGGCACCGGCGGCAAGCCCATCTTCCTGCGCGACGTGTGGCCCACCGGAGCCGAGGTCTCGGCGCTCCTCGACGCCGCGCTCGACCCCGAGACCTTCCGCCGGCAGTACGCCGACATCGAGCGCTCGAACGAGCGGTGGAACCGGATCCCGGTGACCGGCGGGGACCTCTACGCCTGGGACGCGGCGAGCACGTACATCCAGGAGCCGCCCTTCTTCGTGGACATGAGCCGCGAGGCGCGGCCGATCGCCCCCATCCGATCCGCGCGCGTGCTGGCGAAGCTCGGGGACAGCGTCACCACCGACCACATCAGCCCGGCCGGGAACATCCCGACGAAGAGCCCGGCGGGGCAGTACCTCGTGGCGCAGGGGGTCAGGCCCGAGGACTTCAACTCCTTCGGCGCGCGACGGGGCAACGACCGGGTCATGACCCGCGGGACCTTCGGCAACATCCGCCTGAAGAACCTCCTCTGTCCCGGCAAGGAGGGGAACTGGACCCTGCATCTCCCCGACGGCCAGGAGATGTCGATCTACGACGCCGCCGAGCGCTACAAGGCCGATGGAGTTCCCACGGTCATCCTCGCCGGGGTGGACTACGGCATGGGCTCGAGCCGCGACTGGGCGGCCAAGGGGACCTACCTCCTCGGGGTGAAGGCGGTGATCGCCCGCTCCTTCGAGCGCATCCACCGCAGTAATCTGGTCGGGATGGGGGTCCTGCCCCTCGAGTACGCGAGCGGCCAGGACGCCGAGACGCTCGGCCTGACGGGCAAAGAGCTCTTCTCGATCGAGCTCGGGGACGACCTCAAGCCGCGCACCACGCTCGCCGTGGAGGCCCGACGCGAGGACGGAACCACGCTGCGCTTCGACACGCGCTGCCGGATCGACAGCCTGATCGAGGTGGACTACTACCGGAACGGCGGCATCCTGCACACCGTGCTGCGGCAGCTCCTGCGGAGCGCCTGACGCCCCCCCGAACCGAGCCGCGCGGGCTGTCTTCACGCGCCGGGGTCCGTCATCGGCGCGAGCTCGTTCACACCTCGAGCATCAGCCGCTCGGGGGCCTCCACGCACTCCACCACGCGCCGCAGGAAGGTCACCGCCTGTTCCCCGTCCACGATGCGGTGGTCGTAGGAGAGCGCGAGGTACATCATCGGCCGGACCGCAAGCTCGTCGGCCACCACGACGGGACGCTTCTTGATGGCGTGCATGCCGAGGATGCCGCACTGGGGCGGATTCAGGATCGGCGTCGAGAGCAGGGACCCGTAGACCCCGCCGTTCGAGATGGTGAAGCACCCGCCGAGGAGCTCGGGGAGCTCCAGCCTCCGCGACCGCGCGCGTTCGGCCAGCTCGGCGATGGTCCGCTCCACCTCGGCGAAGGTGAGCCGATCCGCCCCCCGCACGACCGGCACCACGAGCCCGCGCTCGGTCGACACCGCCACGCCAAGGTCGTAGTAGTGGTTCTGGACCAGCTCGTCCCCCTCGAGGCGCGCGTTCAAGGCCGGCACGCTGCGCAGCGCCTCCACCACGGCCTTCACGAAGAAGGACATCAACCCGAGCTTGATCCCGTTTCGCCGCGAGAACTCCTCCTGGTAGCGCGCCCGCAGGGCGAGGAGCGCGGACAGGTCGGCCTCGTTGAAGGTGGTGAGCATCGCCGCGTCGTGTTGCGCCTGGACCAACCGCTCCGCCAGTCGCCGCCGGAGGCTCGTCATCGGACGCCGCGTCTCGCGGGGCTCTCCGTCGGCACCGACCGCCTCGCGCGGCCGTGGTGCGCCGACCGCCGCCCCGCCGCTCTGCGACGCACCCGCCCCGCTCGGCGCGCCCGAGGCCGCCGCCTCCACCTCCGTCCGGGTGACGCGGCCGCCGGGGATCGAGGCCACCAGCGTCTGCGGGTCGAGCGCATGCTGCCGCACCAGGCGCCGGAGCGACGGAGCCAAGCGTACGGGCGCAGCGGGGGTCCCCACCACCGCCGGCGCCGTCACGGGGTCACGCGGCCTCGGCGCGACGACGGCCGGGGGTGCGGTTGGCGGTCGGTCGGCCGTCTCGGCCTGCGGCTCGGCCGCTTCCGGAACCGCGACCGAGGTGTCGATCCGCCCCACCACCTGGCCGATCGTCACGGTCGCGCCCGCCGCCACCTCGACGTTCAGCCGCCCGCCCCGCTCCGCTTGCACCTGCATCGTGATCTTGTCGGTCTCCAGCTCGAAGAGCGGCTCGTCCTGCCGCACGACCTCGCCCCCCGCCTTGAACCACTGCAGGAGCACGCCCTCGCTCACCGACTCGCCCACCGACGGGACCTTCACCTCGATCATCATGATCCTGTGCTCCGGTTCGCCATCCGCAGGTCGCGCGCCTCGGCTCGGGCGAGCGCTGCCTCGAGCACCTGCTGCTGCTCGTGCTCGTGCGCCTTCAGCGACCCGGTGGCCGAGCTCGCGCTGCGACGCCGGCCCGCGTAGGCGAGGCGTAGCCCCGGCGCCAGGCGCAGCAGGATGGGAAAGATGTAGCTCCAGGCGCCGCGGTTCTCCGGCTCCTCCTGGGCCCAGGTGAGCTCCGTGGCCGCCGGGTACCGACCGAGGGCCGCCGTGAGCCGTTCCTCGTGCAGAGGATAGAGCTGCTCGAGCCGCACGAGCGCCACGTCCTCTCGCCCCTGCCGCTCGCACGCCTCGCGGAGCTCCCAGAAGAGCTTGCCCGTGCAGAGCACGATGCGGCGCACGCTCCGCGGGTCGCGCGTGTCGTCGAGGACCTCCTGAAACCTCCCGTCCGCGAGCTCCCCGAGCGCCGAGACCGCCTCCTTGCGGCGCAACATGCTCTTGGGCGTCATGACCACGAGCGGCAGGCGAAAGGGACGCCGCACCTGTCGCCGCAGGAGGTGGAAGTACTGGGCCGGCGTCGTCGGGTAGCAGACCTGGATGTTGTGATCCGCGGTGGCCTGCAGGTAGCGCTCGAGGTAGGCGCTCGAGTGCTCGGGCCCCTGCCCCTCGTAGCCGTGCGGCAGCAGGAGCACGAGGCCGTTGTCGCGCTCCCACTTGGACTCCGCCCCGGTGATGAACTGGTCCACGATCACCTGTGCGCCGTTCGCGAAGTCGCCGAACTGCGCCTCCCAGAGGATGAGCATGCGCGGCTCGCTGAGCGCGTAGCCGTACTCGAAAGCGAGCACCGCGGCCTCCGACAGGCTGCTGTTGTAGACGCAGAAGCGGGCCTGACCCTCGCGCAGGTGGTTGAGCGGCACGAAGGGCGCCTGGCTCGTCACGTCCTGCCAGACCGCGTGGCGCTGCGAGAAGGTGCCGCGCGCGCTGTCCTGCCCGCTGAGACGCACGGGCGTCCCCTCGGCGAGCAGCGTACCGAACGCGAGCGCCTCGGCGAACGCCCAGTCCACCGAGCCGTCCCCCTCGAGCGCCTTGCGCTGCGCCTCGAGCCGCCGCGCGATCTTCGGGTTCAGGTGGAAATCGGCCGGCGCCGCGGTCAGGGCGCGTCCCACCTCCCCGAGCAGCTCGCGTGGGACGCCCGTGTCGGTGGGCGCGAACGAGAAGGGCGCGTCGAGCCCCTGCCAGTGCTCCTCGAAGGTCCTCGGCCGGAACTGCGTGCGCGTCCTCTTCACGAGCTCGTGGGCCTGCTCCAGGCGCGCGCGGTAGTCCAGCGCCAGCTCCTCCGCCTCGGCGGCGCCGAGCTCCCCCGCCGCGACGAGCTGCTGCCGATAGAGCTCGGCCACCGGCGGCCGCTCGGCGATGCGGGCGTACATGACCGGCTGGGTGTAGGTCGGGTCGTCGCCTTCGTTGTGCCCGTGGCGCCGGTAGCAGACCAGGTCCACCACCACGTCGCGGCCGAAGGTCTGCCGGAACCGCAGCGCCAGCTCGGTGGCGAAGACCATCGCCTCGGGATCCTCGCCGTTCACGTGGAAGATCGGCGCCTCGATCATCTTCGCCACGTCGGTGGCGTAGCAGGTGGAGCGCGCTTCCCCGGGCAGCGTGGTGAAGCCGATCTGGTTGTCGATCACCAGGTGGACGGTCCCCCCGGTGCGGTAGCCGGGGAGGAGCGACAGGTTCAGCGTCTCGGCCACGATCCCCTGCCCGGCGAAGGCCGCGTCCCCGTGGATGAGCAGCGGCAGGACCGCCCGACGCGTCTCGGTGTCCCCCTTCTGGCGCTGCTTGGCCCGCACGCGCCCCTCCACCACGGGACTCACGGCCTCGAGGTGGCTCGGGTTCGCGGTCAGGCTCAGGTGAACCGCCCGCCCGGTCTGCGTGCGGACCTCGGAGCCGTAGCCCTTGTGGTACTTCACGTCCCCGTCGCCGTGGACCGAGTCCGGCAGGAAGTTCCCCTCGAACTCGGAGAAGATGAGCTCGTGCGGCATGCCGAGGACGTTCGCCAGCACGTTGAGCCGTCCCCGGTGGGCCATCCCCACCACGACCTCGCCTACGCCGAGCTCCGCCGCGAGCTCGATCAGCGCGCGCAGCGCGGGGATCAGCGTCTCCGCCCCCTCCACGGAAAACCGCTTTTGACCCGGATACCTGCTATGCGTGAAACGCTCGAACGCCGTGGCGTCGGTGAGATCCTCGAGGATCTGGAGCCGCCTCGCGCGCGGGAAGGCCGGCCGGTTGCGCCCCGGCTCCATCTGGGCCTGTAGCCACCGCCGCACCTCGCGGTCCTGGATGTGCACGTACTCGACCCCCACCGAGCGGCAGTAGGTCTCGCGGAGCTGCGTCAGGATCTCCCCGAGCGTGGCGCGGGGTGGGCCCGGGAGGTGACCCGTGTCGAAGACGCGCGGCAGGTCCGCCTCGGTGAAGCCGAAAGCCTCGAGCGCGAGCGCCGGGTGGTCTCCGGGGGGCGGCGCGATCGGGTTCACGTGCGCCATCCAGTGCCCCTGACTGCGGTAGGCGTAGATCAGGCTGGCCAGCTTCGACTGGGCGTGGCCCTCCGCGCTGCCGGGGGCCCCGGCCTGACCGAGCTCGTACCCGGCGAAGAAGGCGCGCCAGCTCTCGGGCACGGCCCCTGGATCCTGACGCCAGGTCGCGTAGAGCTCCTCGACGTACTCCGCGCTCTGGCCGAGGAGGTCCGCAGAGCCGTCTCGGGCCCCCTTGCTCGCGCTGACCGCCATGATCCTCTCCTCTCGCGGCCCGGCGGGTGCGCCGCCCGACCGCGGTAAGCGTGCGCCCCCTGTGGAGCTGCGGCCACTTGCTCGCCGCGCGGGACGGGCCACTCTGCCCCTTGCACTCGCCAGCGTCGAGGAGTAAGCATGCCAAGGGTACGAGGATACCTCAAGGGTTGGGCCCTCCTGGGGCCGACGCACGAGGGCGGTCGGGTGGCGACGGGAAGGTCGCACGACATGACGACCGAGTGAGAGCGACGATCACGGATGCAAGCCTTAGGTGACTTCCGGCTCTTGGGTGGGCTCCTCGTCCTCGGAGCCGCCATCGGCATGCTCCCGCTCCTCCTGCCGCGGCTCATCAGCCCGCGCTATCACGGGAAGCAGACCGACGAGACCTACGAGTGCGGCGTAGAGACCATCGGCACCGCCTGGGTGCGGTTCAGCATGGCTTTCTACCTCTTTGCGCTCATCTTCGTGGCCTTCGAGGTGGACATCCTCTATCTCTTTCCCATCGCGCTCGTGTACGACCGGCCCGAGTTCGGGTTGCGCGACCTCGCCGAGGTGGCCATCTTCTTGGGGATTCTTTCGCTCGCCATCGTCTACGCCTGGCGGAAGGGAGTCTTCAAGTGGGACTGAAAGAGCAGCAAGCCGACCTCCTGGCGCAGGCCGCCCCCTACGTGCGCCTGCACGTGCTGGACGACCTCCTGAACGCCGCGCGCGCGAATTCGCTCTGGCCGCTCACCTTCGGCCTGGCCTGCTGCGCCATCGAGATGATGGCCGCGGGGGCCGCCAAGTACGACCTGGACCGCTTCGGCTGCGGCGTCTTCCGGCCGAGCGCCCGCCAGGCCGACGTGATGATCTTCGCCGGGACCATCTCGAAGAAGATGGCCCCCGTGATCCGCGCCCTCTGGGACCAGATGCCGGCCCCGAAGTGGGCCATCGCCATGGGGGGCTGCACCATCGACGGCGGCCCCTTCAAGTACCCGAACCAGTACGCCATCGTCGAGGGCGCGGACAAGATCATCCCGGTGGACGTCTACATCCCCGGCTGCCCGCCCCGCCCCGAGGCGCTCATCGCCGGCATTCTCAAGCTGCAGGAGAAGATCAAGGCCGGGCCGAGGTTCGCGGGATGACGGCGCCGCTCGCCCAGGCCTTGACGGAAAGCGGCCTGCTCCTCGAGCAAGGGGCCCCCGCCTACGCCAAGCACGGCCTCCACGCCACGTACACCGTGAGCGCCGAGGCCCTCCCGCGCGTGGCGCGGCTCTTCGCGGACCACGGCTACTTCCTCGAGATGCTGACCTGCCTCGACGAGCGCGCGCAGACCGGCAAGCTGCGCCTCATCTATACCTTCAACGTCTTCGGACCGGCCGACCGACACCGCGTGGCGGCAAACGTGGACCCCGGAGAGGAGGCGCCCAGCATCACGTCGATCTACTCCGCGGCGGACTGGAACGAGCGCGAGGTCTTCGACATGTTCGGCGTGCGCTTCGCGGGTCACCCGAATCTGAAACGGCTGCTCCTGCCCGAGGACGCGACCTTCCACGCGCTCCTCAAGGACTTCGGCCGCATGGACGAGGGGAGCGAGGCGCCGGCCAAGGAAAAGGCCCATGGACATTCCTAGCGCCGGCGACACCTCGACCGAGGCCGACGGCGAGGTCTATTACCTGAACATGGGCCCGCAGCACCCGAGCATGCACGGGGTGCTCCGGCTGGTGCTCAAGCTCCGCGGCGAGGAGATCCTGGAGGCCGAGGCGGTGATCGGCTACGCGCACCGCGCGCACGAGAAGATGGCCGAGAACAGGAACTACATCATGTTCCTGCCCAACACCTCGCGCGTCGATTACCTCTCGGGGATGATCTACAACTTCGCCTACTGCCAGATGATGGAGAAGGCGCTGGAGATCCAGGTCCCCGAGCGCGCCGAGTACATCCGCGTCATCACGAGCGAGCTCAACCGCGTCTCGAGCCACCTGCTCTGGCTCGGGACCTTTCTCCTCGACCTGGGCGGGATCACCCCCTTCCTCTACACCTTCGACGATCGGGAGGAGATCCTCTCGATTCTCGACCGCGTGACGGGCGCGCGCCTCACCTACTGCTACGGGCGCTTCGGCGGCGTGACGCAGGACGTGGACCAGACCTTTCTCGACCAGACGACCGCCTTCGTCGAGCGGCTGCGCAAGCGCATGCCCGAGTACTGGGCGCTCGTCGGAGACAACGTGATCTTCCGCCGCCGCTCGGAAGGGGTGGGAGTGATCGGCAAGGACCTCGCGCTGCGCTACGCGCTGACCGGCCCCTGTCTGCGCGCCTCGGGGGTGCGCTACGACGTGCGCCGGGACGAGCCATACGGCATCTACGACCGCTTCGACTTCGAGATCCCCGTGCGCGAGGCCGGAGACAACTTCGCCCGCTTCGAGGTGCGCATGGAGGAGATGCTCCAGTCCTGCCGCATCATCGAGCAGGCGGTGAAGCAGATCCCCGCCGGGCCGATCATGCCGGAGAAGCCGAAGAAGCGCTTCCGCCCCGACGCGGGCGAGTACTACTTCGCCGTCGAATCCGCGCGCGGGCACTTCGGCATGTACCTGGTGAGCGACGGCTCCGACATCCCCTCGCGCCTCAAGCTGCGCACCCCCTCCTTCTCGAACCTCTCCGCGGCGCCCGAGATGCTGCCGGGGACCATGGTGGCCGACACGATCGCCATTCTCGGGAGCGTGGACATCGTACTGCCGGAGATCGACCGCTGATGCCCGCACCGACGCCGCTCACCGAGCTCGTCCCGAATATCTGGCTCGCGCTGGGCCTCGCGGTCGCGGCCATCATGGGCTACCTGACCGTCAACGCCATGATGCTCGTCTGGCTCGAGCGGAAGGTCTCCGCGCGCTTCCAGCGGCGCCTCGGCCCGACGGAGGTGGGCTTCGCCGGCCTCCTGCAGTCCGTGGTCGACATCATCAAGCTGCTGAGCAAGCAGATCATCACGCCGCGCCTCGTGGACAAGCCGCTCTTCCTCGCCGCGCCCATCGTGGTCTTCCTGCCCGTGATGGCCGGCGTCTCGCTCTTCCCCATCTCGAGGAACTGGGTGCTCCACGACTTCAACGTGGGGCTAATCCTGGTCTTCACCTTCGGCGGACTCGGCCTGCTCGGCATCTTCATGGCCGGCTGGTCCTCGAACAACAAATACGCCCTGCTCGGCGCGATGCGGGCCGTGGCGCAGGCCATCGCCTACGAGATCCCGCTCATCCTGGCGGCTCTCTCGGTGGTGCTGATGGCGCGCAGCATGAGCCTCGTCACCATCACCGAGGCGCAGCGGCAGCTCCCCTTCGTGGTCCTCCAGCCGGTAGCGTTTCTCATCTATCTCATCGCCGGGGTGGCCGAGACGAACCGGGCCCCCTTCGACATCCCCGAGGCCGAGAGCGAGCTCGTGGCCGGCTTTCACACCGAGTACTCGGGGATGGGCTTCGCCCTCTTCATGCTGTCGGAGTACTCGAACCTGATCGTGGTGGCGATGGTGGCGACCACGCTCTTCCTCGGCGGCTACCTCGGGCCAGGGCAGTACCTGGGCGCGTGGGGCCAAGGGATCCCGCTGCTCGCCGCCGGGCCGCACTGGTTTTTCCTGAAGGCGTACTTCGTGATCTTCCTGGTCATGTGGTTCCGCTGGACCTTCCCGCGGCTCCGCTTCGACCAGCTCATGAACTTCGCCTGGATCGTCCTCATCCCCCTCGCCATCGCCAACCTGCTGGTCACGGCGGTGGTCATGAAGGTGGTGCCGTGAAGTACCTGCGACGCCTCGTTGGCGGCTTCATCTCGCTCCTCGTGGGCCTCGGGGTGACCATCCGGCACCTCTTCCGGCGCCCCGTCACGCTGCAGTACCCGCGCGAGAAGCCCGAGCTCTCCGCGGCCTACCGGAGCGCGATCGCGCTGGTCCGCTTCCCCGAGACAAAGACGCACGACTGCGTGGCCTGCATGCAGTGCGTGGAGATCTGCCCCTCGTTCTGCATCCACATCGAAGGGGAGAAGCCCGAGGGGCTCAAGCGCAAGCGCGCCACCACGTTCACCGTGGACTACTCGCTCTGCAGCACCTGTGGCCTCTGCATCGACGTCTGTCCGACGACGACGCTCACCTGGTCCAAGCGCTACGACGAGGCGGGCTACCGTCGCGACGCCTTCATCTACGATCTGCTCACGGAGTATCGCGACCAGGAAGCGGCCTACCTCGAGCAGGCCCGCCGGGAGGCGGAGAAGGCGGCGGCGGAGAAGGCGGCCAAGGCCAAGCCCGCCGTCGAGCCCAAGGCGGCCGTGGAGGCTGCGCCAGCCTCGCTCGACGGGAAGGCCTAGCTCAGTCCGCGAGAGGCAGGAAGACGCAGCGCTTGTCGGTCGCCGGCGGCGCGAGGAGCTCTTCCTCCTGGAGTTCCACCCGCACCTCCAGAGAGGTGGCTTGCTCGGGGAGCTCGACTCTCAGGCCCTGCTGCAGCAGGTCGAGCACGCGCTTCTCCTCGGCGAGCTGCGCCTGCCAGGCCCATCGCAGCGACGAGACGATGGACTCCGTCTGCACCGCGGGCCCGTCCTCGGCCTTCGTGAGGAAGCAGAGGGGCTCGGAGCTCGCGGCCATCGGTCGGCCCCCGTTGGCCATCAGCGCCACCCAGTGGGAGAAGGAGGAGCGGGACCCTTCGCTCGCGCCGGGCTGCCAGTCCGGCGGCAGCATCTGCTCGCGAAGCTCCTTCCATTGATCCGCCGCGCCGCGGACCGCTCGCAACCCCTGCTGCTCAGCGGCCTGGAGCGCGAGCTCGTAGCAGGCCTGCACCGCGCGGGTGCGCCGGTCGAAGAGCTTCGTCCAGTGGCAGAGGTGCTGCCCCTGCGCCTCCGCACCCAGGCAGAGCCTCTGGCCGTCGTACGAGGAGGTCACCGTCGCCCCCTCCTCGAGGAGGTGCGGATAACTCCACTGCGGAGGGATCGCGCAGGTGACGCGGCCGAGCGGCTCCGGCGCGCGATCTCCCGAGGAGGTCAGGCCCGGCCGACGCTCCGAGCTCACGCCGCTCGGGGCGAAGCTCGTCTCCGTCTCGGTGCTCGGCGGGTCCCAGATCTCCAGGCTCCCCGCGCAACCCGCTCCGAGCGTGGCCCATAACAGCGCCGTCCAACGTGTCCAGGTCCTCATGGCGTCCCTCCGTCTTCTGTAACTCGCTGTTATCCCCTACTTCTTTGCCTTGTAGCGAGTTGTCCTACATGTAGTTTCTTCAACTACTCGAATACGCCATTGCGGATCGGGCGGCAAATTCCCCGTCGAGAAAACTCGCTCGACTGTCCTATGTCTTTGTTATGTGACTGTTTTTATTGCTCTCCGGGCTCGCGTCCTCCCTCGTCGGCCCGTGGAGGCGGCCATCGCGGCCCGAGCTTGCCCGCGCTCCGTCGCCCTCTAGCGTGCGCGCCTCCGCGAGGCCACGCGACCGTCGCAGGAACCCACTCAACACTCTTTTCCGCTCCATCGGTTGGGCGTATGGTTCGCGCCGATGTTGCACTCGGTCGCCTGGATCTTCTTCGGCATGGTGCTCGGCGGAGGGCTTCTCGCCGCGAGCCTGAGAAACGTGCTGCACGCCATCTTCGGCCTGGCCATCTCGCTCCTCGGCGTGGCGGGGCTCTTTCTCAGCCTCGGTAGCCCCTTTCTCGCCGCGATGGAGGTGCTGATCTACATCGGTGGGATCAGCGTCGCGATGGTCTTCGCGGTGATGCTCTCCTACTCGATCTCGGCACAGACCAAGCCCGCGCGGCTGCTACGCCACTTCCTCGCCTCCATCGGCGCGCTCGGCTTCTTCCTCGCGCTGGGCCTCACGATCGCGCGGCACCCGGTGGCCATCCTGCCGAGCGGCGTGGCCGGCGACGGGTCGGTGCCGGCCATCGGACGCGCGCTCCTGAACGAGTACAACCTGATCTTCGAGGCCCTCTCGATCATCCTGCTCATGGCCATCGTCGGGGCGATCGCCATCGCGCGTAAGGAACCCAAGGCGTGAACCTTCAGACCTTCTCCCTGCTCGCTCTCGCGCTCTTCTGCATCGGGCTCTACGGCGTCCTCTCGCGGCGCAACCTGATCGGCATCCTGATCGGCGTCGAGCTCATGCTCAACGCGGCCAGCCTGAGCTTCCTCGGCTACAGCCGCTTCGCCGTGAAGAACCCCGCCACGGGGCAAATCGCCGTGCTCTTCATCATCGGGCTCGCCGCCGCCGAGGCGGCCGTGGCGCTCTCCATCGTCCTCACCGTCTACCGCAGCCGGAAGTCCATCAACGTGGATGATCTGGCCGACCTCAAGGGCTGAGCCCGCCATGGACCCCGCGCAAACCGCCGCGCTCTGCACGCTGAGCCCCCTCGTCTCCTTCGCCATCGCGCTCGTCGCGCTGCGCAGACGCCCCGCCGCCGCCGCCGCGGTGAGCCTCCTCGGCGGGACCGTCGCGCTCTTCGGCGCGCTGCGGCTGCTCCTCGCCGGCCCGGTAGCCGAGCCCATCCTCTACCGCTGGTTCGTCAGCGGCGAGACCGAGGTCCTCTTCGGGTTCCTGCTCGACGGGCCGAACCTCCTCATGGGGACGATCGTGGCGGGGGTCGCGCTGCTCGTGCAGATCTACTCGCTCGGCTACATGGGGCACGACCCGGGCAAGGCCCGCTACTTCGCCCTCCTCTCGCTCTTCACCTGGAGCATGCTCTCCTTCGTCTACGCCGCGAGCCTCTTGCAGACCTTCATCTTCTGGGAGCTCGTGGGCCTCGCGTCCTTCCTCCTCATCGGCTTCTGGTACGAGAAGCCCGAAGCGGTCGCCGCAGCCAAGAAGGCCTTCGTCATGACCCGCATCGGGGACGTGGGGCTCTTCGTGGGGCTGATCCTGCTCCTGCAGGCCTCGGGGACGCTCGAGATCACCGAGCTCCTCACGCCCGCGAACATCGCCAAGCTCGGGCCGGACAAGCTCACGCTGATCACGCTGCTCATCTTCTCCGGGATCGTGGGCAAGAGCGCGCAGTTCCCGCTGCACACCTGGCTCCCCGACGCCATGGAGGGCCCGACCCCCGTCAGCGCGCTCCTGCACTCCGCGACGATGGTGGCCGCGGGCGTCTTCCTCTTCGCCCGCTTCCATCCGCTCTTCATGGCGGCGCCCACCACGCAGACCGTGGTCCTCGGCGTGGCGGCCTTCACGGCGCTGCTCGCCTCCACGATGGCCATGGTGGCCCGCGACATCAAGAAGGTGCTGGCCTACTCCTCCATCTCGCAGCTCGGCTTCATGCTCCTCGGGCTCGCCGCGGGAGGGCTCTACGCCGGTCTCTTCCACCTCACGACCCACGCCTTCTTCAAGGCGCTGCTCTTCCTCGCCGCGGGGGCGTACATCCACCACTTCGGCACGAACGACCTGGTGGCGATCGGCCGCGCGGGCGGTCGCAAGCTGCGCTTCACCACCGCCGGGCTCGTCGTCGGCGCCGGGGCCCTCGCCGGCATCCCGCCGCTCGCCGGCTTCTTCAGCAAGGAGTCGATCCTCGGGGTCCTGCACCATAGCCACCGCACCCCGTTCCTCGTGATGGCCTACGCGGCGGCTTTTCTCACCGCGTACTACTCCTTCCGTATGGTCTGCCTGGTGCTCTTCCCGAACCCGGCGAGCCGGCTCACCGTCGAGAAGGTCCCCGAGGCCCCTCACGGGGGCCACGGTCACGGCGCCTCGCACGGGCACGGCGCGCACGCGGAGGGAGACGCGCCCTGGGTGATGCGGGGGCCGATCCTGCTGCTCACCCTCGCCAGCGCGGCCGCCGGCTTCTTCGGCGCGCGCATCGCGAAGATCCTAGGCGCCGCCGAGCCGGCGCACCCGTCGATCGCCGAGCTGGCACCCGCGGTCGGGATCGCCCTTTTCGGCGTGCTCCTCGCGTATCTCGAGTTCGGCCGGAGGGGCGCCGCCCAGACCGGCTTTCTCGCCCACCTGCGTCCGCTCGAGCGCCTCTTCGAGCGCAAGTGGTACCTGGACGACCTCAACGACAAGGTCTTCGGCGGGCTCGTGAACCTCGTCTCTCGCCTCTGTCACCTGGCGGAGACGCGCGGGCTCGACGACTCGGCGGACCGCCTCGCCCGAGGGACCCAGGGCCTGGGCGGCCTGACGGCGCAGGTGCAGGCCGGCTGGCTCCAGGTCTACATCGGCACGGCGGTGCTGCTCCTGGCCGTCTTCTGCTACTTCCTCGGCGCCTCGTAGAAAGCCATGCCCCACGCGATGCCCCTGCTCAGCGTCATCCTCCTCACGCCGCTCGCCGCGCTCGTCGCCGTGCTGCTGCTCCCCGGCCGCGCGGAGAAGGCGATCAAGTCCGTCTCGGCCCTCGCCGGTCTGCTCACCGTGCTCCTCGCGTTCAAGGTGTGGGCCAGCTACGACGCCGCCGCCGGCGGCTACCAGTTCACCGAGCGCTTTCCCTGGGTCGTCACCTTCGGCATCACCTACCACGTGGCGGTGGACGGCGTGGGCGTGCTCATGACCGCCCTCAACGCGATCGTCTTCTTCACCGGCGTGCTCTCCATGTGGAACCTGAAGACCCGCGTGAAGGAGTACTTCGCCTTCATGCTCCTGCTCGTCTTCGGCGTCTTCGGCGTCTTCATGTCGCTCGACGTGTTCTTCTTCTTCTTCTTCTACGAGGTGGCGGTGCTCCCGATGTACCCGCTCATCGCCATCTGGGGGAGCACGCGCAAAGAGTACGCGGCGATGAAGCTGACGCTCTTCCTCATGGCGGGGAGCGCGCTCCTCTTTCCGGTCCTCATCTCCCTCTACTGGCACGGCGGGGGCGAGTCCTTCAATCTCATCAATCTGGCGAAGCACGGCTTCGACCCCGCCTTCCAGAAGGCCGCCTACCCCTTCCTCTACATCGGCTTCGGCGTGCTGGCCGGCATGTTCCCCTTCCACGGCTGGTCGCCGACCGGGCACGTGGCCGCGCCGACGGCCGTGTCGATGCTCCACGCCGGCGTGCTGATGAAGCTCGGCGCCTTCGGCATCCTGCGCGTGGCCCTGCCGCTCCTCCCCGAGGGGGCGCGCTACTGGTCGGGGCCCTTTGCCATCCTGGCCACCGCCAACATCGTCTACGGGGCGTTCGTGGCGCTGCGCCAGAACGACTTCAAGTTCGTGATCGGCTTCTCGAGCGTCTCGCACATGGGGATCGTGCTGCTCGGGCTGAACACCCTCTCCGTCGACGGGATCAACGGGGCCGTCTTCCAGATGTTCGCGCACGGCATCATGACCGCGCTCTTCTTCTCCTCGGTGGGCTTCATCTACGACCAGGCCCACGAACGAGACATCTTTCGCTTCGGCGGCCTGGCGCGCCAGCTCCCGGTGGCCGTGGCGTTCTTCATCATCGCGGGCCTCTGCGGCATGGGTGTCCCCGGCTTCGCCAGCTTCTGGGCCGAGCTGCTCGTCTTCGTGGCCGCCGTGAAGAAGTTCCCGCTCCTCGGCATCTTGGCGATCGTGGCGCTCATCTTCGGCGCCCTCTTCATGCTGCGCGTCTTCGGCCACGCGCTCTTCGGCCCCAGAAACCCCGAATGGGACCACCTGAAGGAGATCACCCCGTGGCATAGCGTCCCCCGGGTGATCCTCGTGGCCGTGCTCGTGCTCTTCGGTTTCTACCCGCGGTGGATCACAAACCTCATCGGGACCTCCACGCGGTCCATCGTACGGAGCCTCTAGTGTCCGAGGGTGCGCTGCTCTTGCTTCTTCCCGAGCTCCTGGTGCTGGCCGGGGCGCTCATCGGTTTTCTGCTCGCGGTGACCGAGGCCTCCCGACGCATCGGGTGGGTCGTCTCGCTCCTCTTCGCGCTGGGTGCGGCCGCCGCCGCCGCCGCGACGATCCTCCAGCGCGGACAGCCCTTCTTCCCCCGCATCTACCAGGTGGACCTCTTCTCGCAGGTGGTGAAGGCCGGACTCGGCGTGGCCCTCTTCCTGGTCCTGCTCATCAGCCGGGACCTCCCGACCGTGCGCCCCTGGATCCGCCGCGAAGTCCCGATGTTCCTCTTTCTGACCACGCTCGGCATGATGATGCTGGCGAGCGCGACCGAGCTGCTTACACTCTACGTGGCCATGGAGTTTTCGGCCTACGGACTCTACATCCTGGTAGCGCTCCACCGCGCGCAGCGCCCGGGGAGCGAAGCGGCCGCCAAGTACGTGCTCTTCGGCGCCGCCGCGTCCGCCGTGACCCTCTACGGCATCAGCCTGCTCTTCGGCGTCGGCGGCAGCACCTACCTCGCCGACCTCTATCGGGCCGACCTCGCCGCCTCGCCGCTCTTCCTCGTCGGGCTCGTCATGACCATGGCGGGGTTTTTCTACAAGCTGTCGCTCTTCCCCTTCCACTTCTGGACCCCCGACGCCTACCAGGCCGCTCCGCACCCGGTCACCACCTTCCTGGCCAGCGCCTCGAAGCTCGCCGCGATGGCGCTGCTCGCCCGCGCCACGGGAGTCCTGGCGAGCAGCTCCCCCGCGCGCCTCATGGACCTCCTCCTCGTGCTCAGCGTCGCCTCCATGACCCTCGGGAACCTCGCAGCCCTCGTCCAGAAGGACCTCAAGCGGCTGCTGGCCTACTCCACCATCGCGCACGCGGGGTACATGGTGGTCGGCCTCTACGCCTTCTCGAGCACGGGGCACGCCTCCGCGCTCTTTTACGCCCTGACCTACGTCCCGGTGGCGATCACCGCCTTCGTCGTGATCTCGGCGCTCGACCCCGAGGGGGACAAGAACCCCACCTTCGAGAGCCTGGCCGGTCTCTACAAGCGCTCGCCGGCCCTCGCGCTGCTCCTCCTCGTGGCCATGTTCGGCCTGGCCGGGATCCCTCCCACCGTCGGTTTCGCCGGCAAGTGGTTCGTCTTCGCCGCCGCCCTCGAGCGCGGCCAGTTCGCCCTGGTACTCATCGCCGCCGTGAACAGCACGGTGGGGCTCTACTACTATCTGCAGGTGATTCGCGCGGCCTTTTTGACCCCGGCTGCCGACGAAACCCCGCTGCGCGCGCCGGCGGGGCACCTCCTCGCGGGCTACGGCTCCGCCTTGCTGTCCCTCGGGCTCGGCATCTTTCCGGGGCCCCTCTGGCTGATCTCGGAGCTGGCAGCGGGGGCCTTGCGAGCCTGGAGCTGATCGCGTGAACCGCACGCTGAGCGTCCTTCCAGCGGGCGAGCATGCCGAGGTAACGGCCATCGGAGGCGACGCGGACTTCCGCCGAAGGCTCCTCGAACTCGGCCTGGCCCCCGGAGCCAAGGTTCGCGTGGTGCGGGCCGCCCCGCTCGGCGATCCGATCGAGATCGAGGTCCGCGGCTTTCGCCTGGTGCTGCGCCGCGCCGAGGCTGCCGAGATCGCCCTCGGCCCGCACAACGGGGACGCGGCCGCCCTCGACGCGCCCACCCCGGCCCCCGTCGACCTGCCCTCGCATCCTACCGAGGCCGAACGAGCGGCACCGACGAAGAACACGCGGCGCTGCCGCGTCGCGCTCGCTGGCAACCCGAACACCGGCAAGACCACGCTCTTCAATCTGCTCACGGGAGCGCGCGCCAAGGTGGGGAACTTCCCGGGGGTCACCGTCGAACGCCAGCTCGGTGACGTGGAGCTTCCATCCGGAACCACGGTCGAGCTGGTGGACATCCCCGGAACCTACAGCGTGAACGCGCGCTCGCAGGACGAGGAGCTCGCCCTCGCCGAGCTCGTCGGCCTCGGTGGCTCGCCCGCTCCCGACGCCGTGGTGGTGATCCTCAGCGCCACGGCCCTCGAGCGCAGCCTCTACCTCCTCCTGCAGCTGCGCGAATTCGGCCTCCCCGTCGTCGCCGCGGTGAACCTCCTCGACGAGGCCGCCCGCGAGGGGCTCGAGATCGACCTCCCGCAGCTCGCGCGCCGGCTGAAGGTTCCCGTCGTGGGCCTCGTCGCCCGCACGGGCCGCGGCGTGCCCGAACTTCTCTCCGCGCTCGATGCGCTGCTGGCCGCGCCACCTCCACCCCTCCCCGAACGCTGGCCCTGGCAGACCGACCTCGAGCACGCGTCGGTCCTCGATGGGCTGCGCGCCGCCGCTGGCGCAGCGCTCGGCAAGGACGCACCGCCCACGCGCCGGCAGGCCTTCGCGCTCTCGCGGCTCATGGCCCCCGCCGACGGCACGCAGGACGGGCAAGCCGGGGACGCCGTGCGCGCCGCGGTGGCGGAGACGCGTCGCCAGCTGGCCAAGCGCGGCGAGGACCTCGACCTCACCGTCTCGCACGGGCGCTACCGCTACCTCGAGCGGCAGGTGCGCCCCTGTCTCAGGCACACGGCCCCCGCGGGCCGGACCCCGCGCACCGAGCGCATCGACGCCTTCCTGACCCACCCGGTCGGCGGACTCCTCATCTTCCTCGTGGTGCTGGCCCTCATCTTTACCGCCATCTTCGACTGGGCGGCTCCGCTCATGGACGCCATCGACCAGGGCTTCGGCCGGCTCAGCCAGTGGCTCGGCGCGCGCCTCCCCGCCAGCCTCTGGAGCGACCTGCTCGCAAACGGCGTGGTGAAGGGGGTCGGTTCGGTCCTCACCTTCCTGCCGCAGATCGTGATCCTGTTCCTCCTGCTCACCCTCCTCGAGGGCACGGGCTACATGGCCCGCGCCGCCTTCATGATGGACCGCGTGATGCGCAAGATCGGACTGCACGGGCGCGCCCTCGTGCCCATGATCTCGGGCTACGCCTGCGCCATCCCGGCCGTGATGGCGACCCGCACGATCGAAAACCCTCGCGACCGACTGCTCACGATGCTCGTCATCCCGCTCGTGAGCTGCTCCGCGCGCCTGCCCGTCTACACGCTCCTCATCGGCGCCCTGTTCCACGCCGAGAGGAAGGTCCTCGGCCCGCTCTCGCTCGGCGTGGTCCTGATGATTCTCACCTACCTCGTCTCGACGCTGCTGACCCTCCTCGCTGCGGCGGTGCTCGGCCGTACGGTCCTCAAGGGGAAACGCCTACCGCTGCTCATCGAGCTTCCCCCCTACCGGCTCCCCACGCCGCGCGTCGTCGCGCTCGTGCTCTGGCACCGCGTGCGCATGTTCCTCCGCACCGCCGGCACCATCATCGTGGTCGCCAGCGTGGTCCTCTGGGCCCTCCTCGCCTTCCCGCGCGAAGCCCGCTACTCCCAGGATTACGAGGCGGCGATCCGCGCCGCCGGTCCCAACAGCGAGGCGGCCGCGCTCCTCCGGACCCAGCAGCAGGGAGAGCGCGTCCAGCAGAGCTACGCCGGGCGGGTGGGGCATTTCATCGAGCCCGCCCTGACACCCCTCGGCTTCGACTGGAAGATCGGCATCGGCCTCGTCGGCGCGTTCGCCGCGCGCGAGGTCTTCGTGGCCACCATGGGGCTCGTCTACGGCGTGGGCCAGGAGGTGACCGAAAAGGACGCCACCCTCCGGCAGGCGCTCCGCAACCAGCGCCGCCCCGACGGACGACCGGTCTACACGCCGCTGACCGGCCTGTCGCTGATCGTCTTCTTCATGATCGCCATGCAATGTCTGTCGACGGTGGCCGTGGTGCGCCAGGAGTCCCGCTCCTGGGGCTGGACCACCTTCATGGTGGGCTATCTCTGGGTGGCGGCCTATCTCGCGTCGCTCGCCACCTATCAGCTCGGTCGCCTCCTCGGCTTCGAGTAGACGCCCGCTCGCGGTCTGGGCTACCCTTCCGCCCCATGGCCCGGCAAATCCGCTGTCCAAGCTGCGGCGGTGAGCACACGCTGGTCAATCCCGGGATCAGCATGGTGGTGTGCCAGTACTGCCGCGCCACGGTCTACTGGGACGAGGAGAGCGCCCTCAAGCTGGGGGCGCAGTCGATCCTCCCCGAGGCCGACACCCGACTCTACCTCCACGCGACCGGCCGCCTCCTCGGGCGCGGGTTCACCGTCGAAGGGCACCTGCGCTACGACCACGGCCGCGGGACCTGGGACGAGTGGTACCTCCAGCTCGAGGACGGGTCGGTGGCCTGGCTCAGCGAGTCCGAGCGGCAGCTCACGCTCGAGCAAGCCACCCGCGCCGACGCGCCGATCGCGGCGCCGAGCCAGCTCCGCGTGGGACAACCCATCGGCCTCGATCAGCGGCCCTACACGATCCGAGAGCTCGGCACGGCGACCTGCATCGGTGGCGAAGGGCAGCTCCCCTTCGCGGTCCTTCCCGGATCGCGCTACGCCTACGCCGACCTGGCCAGCCTCGACGGGCTGCGCTTCGCCTCGGTCGAGTTCGAACAAGGCGATCGCCCCGCCTGCTTCGTGGGGCACGTGCTCCAGCACGACCAGCTAGCGCTCGACCAGGAGCGCCCTCCGTCGAAGGAGGGCGCCCGCTCCGGGCGCGACATCCGCTGCACGAACTGCCGGGCGTCGCTGCAGGTCCCGGAGAACCGTCCCGTCCAGACCAAGGTCTGCGAGTACTGCGGCGCGCAGCTCGACCTGACCACCGCGCAGGCGAACGTCCTCGGCGTCAACCCCGCGAACCTCAAGCCGCCCTTCGCCTTCGCCGTGGGGCAGGCGGCCACCTTCTCGGGCGTGCGCTACGAGGTCTGCGGCCGAATGCTCTACGAGGATGCGGAGCACTACCGGACCGTCGAGTACCTGCTCCACCACCCCGAGCAGGGCTACCAGTGGCTCGTGGAGGAGGAGGGGCACTACCTCCTCATGCGCCCGACGCAGGAAGCCCCGCAGGTAGACCCCGTGGGGCTCCCCGCGAAGCGCGGCGTGCGCGTCGGCCCGGTGACCTTCAGGAAGTACGAGGAGGGGACCGTCTCCCTGATCTACGTGGACGGCGCCCTCCCCTGGCTCGCCAAGAGCGGCGACCGTTTCTACTACGTGGACCTCATCGCCCCGCCGCGCATCTTCGGGGTCGAGCGGGACGGCGCCGAGCTCGAGTACTTCCACGGCAGGTACGTGCCCGTCGCCGAGGTCTGGACCGCCTTCGGCCTCGACGAGGTGCCGCCACGTCCGCGCGGGATCCACGCGGCACAGCCCTTTGAGCGCGGCCCCGTCGCCAAGTTGCTCATGCTCGTCGGAGGGGTCTTCGCGCTCCTCAACCTCGGACTGCTCGTCTGGTCCCTCGGGCACGCGGGACACGTCCTTCTGGCGGAGGATTTCGACTCCGAGCAATTCCAGGCCGAGACCGTCTCCCGCACCTTTCAGGTGGGGGGCGAAAAGATCATGAGCCTGCAGCTCCACAGCTTCCTCAACAATCAGTGGCTCGGCATCGACCTGGCCCTGATGAACGAGAAGGACGAAGTCGTCGAGGAGGCTGACGCCGAGGTCTCCTACTACTCCGGCGTCGAAGGTGGGGAGAGCTGGAGCGAGGGGAGCCGGCACGAGACGGTCTACATCAAGGCCCCGCCCCCCGGGACCTACCGCTTGCTCCTCAGGGGGCAGGGAGGTTCCGGCGAGGCGGCCGGCCCGCTCCACCAGCAGAAGCTGACCGTCACCATCACGCAGGGAGAGGTCCTGTCGCGCTATTTCCTGGTCCTGGCGGGGTTCGCATTCCTCTTCCCGCTCTACGAGTGGCTCCGGCGCTTCCTCTTCGAGAAGCGGCGGTGGGCCCCGGTGATGCCCGAGAGCGACGATGACGACTGACCCGACCACCATCGACGACGAGGCGGCTGGCCCATGCGCTGGATAGGATTCTTCATCGTGCTCGGGGTGCTCGGGTTCGGGACCCTCGGAGCGCTCGTCGCCTCGGCCGCGGGGTGGGGGCTCGAGGGGACCCTCGACAAGCCGGTCAGCATCCGCCAGGAGAGCGTGGGCGGTCGGGGGCCGCGCTACTACTACTTCGGCGGCATCGGACGCCGCCACTCCGGCGGAGGATTCTTCGGCGGTAAGTGACGACCCGGGCGTGACGCGCCCCTTTCCGGACGGCCCTCGCCCGGGAAGCAGAGGAGGAACGGATGGACAAGCTGCTCGCAGACCTCAAGCCCGGCTTCATGCTCTCGACGCTGATCTACGCGATCATCGGCATGGTGATCTTCGGCGTGGGCTTCGCGCTCTTCAAGAAGCTCATGCCCTTCAGCGTGCGCAAGGAGATCGAAGAGGATCAGAACGTCGCGCTCGGGATCATCATCGGATCGTTCCTGATCGGGCTGGCGCTGATCATCTCGTCCGCCATGCATTAGTCCGAGTGGATTCCGCGGCGACCTCACCCGGGCTCTCGGTCCCTCCGCGCCGCCGCACGCGATCGCGCCGCGCTCGCTCGACGGTCCTTTTACTCGTCTCGATCTTCGTGGTCGCCACCTGCGGCCTGGTCTACGAGCTCCTGGCCGGGGCGCTGTCGTCATACCTCCTCGGCAACTCGGTCACCCAGTTCTCGCTCGTCATCGGGCTCTTCCTCACCGCCATGGGCGGCGGGAGCTTCGCGAGCCGCTTCGTGCGCCGTCGGCTGATCCGCACCTTCATTCTGGTCGAGCTCCTCGTCGGGCTCCTCGGCGGGAGCTCCGCGCTGCTGCTCTTCTTCGCCTACGCCGCGGTCGGCGTCTACCTGCCGGTCCTCGTCGCCGCGTGCGCCCTCGTCGGCTTCCTCGTGGGCCTCGAGATCCCGCTCCTCGTGCGCATCTTGCGCCGCCGGGGCAGCCTCCGCGCCACCATCGGGAACGTCCTGTCGCTCGACTACCTCGGCGCGCTCGCCGCGTCGCTGCTCTTCCCGCTCGTGCTCGTGCCACGCCTCGGGCTGGTGCGCACGGGCTTCCTCTTCGGGCTGCTCAACGTGCTCGTCGCGCTCCTCGGCCTGCGCTTCTTCGCCCGGCAGACGCGCGGCCTCTTCCTGCGCCTCGGCGCGTGGGGCGCCGCCGCGGTCCTCGCGCTGGGCCTCGCGACGGCCGGCCGCACGACCTCGTGGCTCGAGGATCTGCTCTACGACGACCCGATCGTCTTCGCCCGCTCGACCCCCTATCAGCGCATCGTGCTCACGCGCTGGCGCGGCGACGTTCGCCTCTTCATCGACGGCAACATCCAGCTCTCCTCCGTGGACGAGTACCGCTACCACGAGGCCCTGGTGCACCCGGCCTTCGGGCTCGTGCGTGAACCGAAGGAGGTGCTGGTGCTCGGCGGCGGGGACGGGATGGCGATCCGCGAGATCCTGAAGTACCCGTCGGTGCGGCGCGTGGACCTGGTCGACCTGGACGCGGAGATGACGCGTCTCTTCAGCCGGCTGCCTCCGCTTGCGGCGCTCAACCAGCGCTCCCTCTCGGACCCCCGGGTGCGGATCTTCCATACCGACGCGCAGAAGTTCCTCGAGGAGCACGCGCAGGCCTACGACGCGATCGTCATCGACCTGCCCGACCCGAACAACGAAGGGCTCGGCAAGCTCTACAGCCGGAGCTTCTATCGGCTGGTGGCGCAGCACCTGCGTCCGGAGGGGGTGTTCGTCACGCAGGCCACGAGCCCCTTCTACGCCGCGGAGGCCTTCTGGTGCATCGTGAACACCATCCGCGCCTCGAACCCGGGTGGGGGTGGGCCCGCGCTCCACGCGCTGCCGTACCACGGACACGTCCCCTCCTTCGGCGACTGGGGGTTCGTGCTCGGCTCGACGCGCGCTCTCTCCCCGTCGGCGGTGCGGCTCGGGGTCCCGACGCGCTTCCTTACCCCCGAGCTCGTGCCGTCGCTCTTCGTCTTCCCGAAGGACATGGGTCCCCGTGCGACGCCCATCAACCGGCTCGACAACCAGGTGCTCGTGCGCCTCTACGACCAGGGGTACAAGCGTTTCAACCGGTAGGGACGGCAGGGGGAGCGTCGGGGGAGGCGGCGGCGCCGCGAGGGAGGAAGAAGGCCCGTCGCCGGACTAGCGGCGACCGCGGCGGCGGAGCGCCACCAGGCCCAGGCCGAGGAGCAGCATCCAGACGGCAGAGGCCTGGTCGGAGCCAGCACCCACGGCACAGCCGCCCGCCTCGCGGGTGAGCTTCGGCGTCTGCTTCTGCGTCGTCGGCGCCGTCGGAATGCTGTCGCCGGCCGGCCCGGAGGTGGGGGTCGTGCCACCGGCGTTGTTCGCCGCGACCTGCACCGTGACCTGCGCGGTCCCCTGGTTGTTCGCCGCGTCCTTGGCCACGACCTTCAGGGTGTGCTGCCCGGGGGCCAGCATCACGGTGAAGCGGTACGGCCCGGAGGTCTTCAGCCCCATCACGTTCTCGTTGTCGAAGAGCTCGACGCGCGTGACGCCCGTCTCGTCGGTGGCCTCCACCTCGACGGTGACCGAGAGGCCCGAGGAGCTGCCGTCCGTCGGAGAGACGATGGTGACCACGGGCGCCGTGGTGTCGCCCTGCCCCGGGGTGGTGCCGGGGTCGGTCGCGCCCGGGTCCGTGTTGCCCGGATCGGTGTTGCCCGGGTCCGTCGCGCTCGGGTCCGTCGCGCTCGGCGTGGTGGACGAAGGGGGCTTGGTGCCGGGGATCGGCACGGGGGGCTTCGCGGGGCAGCTCGGCGTCACGCTTCCGGGCGCCGCATCGGCGATGCGCTGGTCGGCCAGCTGGGCTCCCGGCTCGCCGCCGCAGAGCTCGATCGCGCCGCCGTTGTCCCGCGCGACGCCGAGGGCCACCACGATCTGCGCCATTCCCCAGGCCACGGGGTCGAGAGAGGTGAACGAGCGCCGCATCGCCTTGGCCAGGTTCTTCGCCGCCTCGGTGTGGTTCTCGGCCTTGTAGGAGACGTAGTGGAAGGCCTCCCCGTCGGTGCAGGGCACTTCCTTCATCTCGGCGCCGAGGTCGGCGTCGCGCGTCGCAACCGCTTCGGTTCCCGCACCGTCGGCGGCCCAGAAGTTCGCCGCGATCTGCGCGGTGGGGATGGGCAGGAGAAGCTGCGGACCGAGGTTCAGGCCGGCGTTCACGCCCACGGAGGCACCACCGACCGGCTTGCCGAGACTGCGGAAGGCGGAGGCGTTGACGCGCAGCAGGCTGCCGAGGACCGGGATCATCCCGATGACCGGGATCTTGAAGTCCACCCCACCGCGGATGCGCGGCCCCACCATGTCGCTGACGGACTCGTGGGCCCCCGACGCGAAGCCGGTGTAGATGCCGCCGCCGAAGCCCGCGAAGCTGGTCGTGGCGCCCACCCCGGCGTACCGCGTGGCCACCGCCTGGTAGGTGTTCAGGTCGTAGATCCACTCCCGACCGTAGCGCCCGCGGGCGTAGAGCGCGCCGGCCTCGGCCACCTGCCCGTGGATGTAGAAGAGCTGCTGGCCGTTGCCCTTGAGGAGCGGCTGGATCGCCTTGCAGAGCACGAGATCCTTCGCGCCGTTGAGCAGATCGCCCGCTCCCTTTTTCAGGTCGTCGAAGAAGTTGGCCGACCCGTACTCGCGGGGCAGGCCTTCGTCTGTGGCCAGTTCGTCGAGCGCCTGCCGGAAGGCATCGTCCGCACCCTGCTTGTCGGGCATGCACCCGCCCACCATCGCCAGCGCCGCAACCAAAGCCCACGTTCCGCGCGTCATCTGTGAAGCTCCTCCCGGGTCCTGGGCGCCTACTGAGCAAGAACGGCGCCAGCTCGGCGGCGCTGCGGGCCTCGCCGACTCGGGACACAACCGCATTATTCCAGCATGTTACAAAGTCAGGAGATCCTCGGGATCCACCCACATGTGGTCGGCACACCCGACCCGGGCGAGGGTCAGGCGACCCCACGGCCCGGGGCACGGCCCAGAATCTTGCCGGCCGGGAGGTGGCCGTCGCCTAATGGACGCCATGGAGAACCTGACCTTCCGCGGCCTGCTCGGCGAAGTCCTCCGCCTCTTCGTGCGCGCCGGGACCCTCTTCACCGTCCTGCCGGCCTACGTAGCCATGACGGCCCTCGCGGCGACGGTGGCGTACCTCGCCAGCCAGGCCCAGCTCCCCCCGCTCCTCTTCGTGCCCCTGCTGAACGTCGCCATCTCGCCCATCATCGGGCACCTGCTCTTCGGCGTGGTGGCCGGCGACCCCGCCTCGGGGCTGCTGTCGAAGGGCGTCCCCGGCGCCGTCTGGCCCTTCGTCGGCCGCTACGCGATCCTCACCATCCTCTGGCAGAGCGCCTGGGCCGCGGCCGCCTGGCTCCTCCTCTCCTCCGTGCCGGCCCTGCTCTTCACGCAGCTCACCTCTCCGTCGGCGGCGCTGGTCGGGCTGCTCTTCGGGCTCCTGGCGCTGCTCGTGGCAGCGCTCCTGCTCGTGCCCGCCTCGGTGATCGTGGCGGCGCGCGCTAGGTCGTTGCGCGAGCTGCTCACCGGCGAACCCTGGGGGTGGCTCTTCAACGAGCGGGGCTCGGACCTGGTCCCGCTCCTCGCGGGCCTGGTGGGTGGCGTGGTGCTCTTCTCCCTGCTGGCGATCCCGCTGATGCTGCTCGTGGCCCTCCTGGTGGCCAAGGTCTGGCGCGGCGGAGGGGCGATCATCTTCGTGCTGGCCTATGTCACGCCCGTGGCATCCATCCCGGTCCTGCTCGGCCGCCTCTGCGGCGCGTTCCTCCTGGCCGACGAGGCGAAGGAGGAGCGGGTCACCATCGCGCCCCCTCCCGCCCCCGCGCTGGCGTTGCCGCGCGGCGAGCCCGCAGCAACGCCCTCGATGGCCCGGGCCAGCGCCCCGGTGGCCGACCCGCTCGACCTGCGGAAGAAGGCCCTCGCGCTGGCCGGTCGCCCCGATGCGGAGCTCGACCAGGCCATCGCCGAAGCCGAGGCGCTGCGGGCTCAGGCGCCCCACCACCCCGTCATCCTCGGCGAGCTGGCGAAGCTCAATCTGCGCGCCGGCCGCGCCGACGCCGCCATCGCCGCCGGCAGAGAGGCGCTCCGTCAGGCCCTCCGCGGCGGAAGCGGCCCCATCGCCGCCGAGCTCTACGGCGCGCTCGAGGCGCACCGCAAGGACCTGGGGCTTGAGGGCCCCGAGTACGACCAGCTCGCGCGCATCCTGCTCAACCGCAACGCGTACGACGACGCGGTCTGGTGTTTTCGCGCGGCAGAGGTGACCGGCGCCGATGGCGTGCGGGTGCAAAAGGGGATCATCTCGGTGGCGGAGGCCGCGCTCCGGGGCGGCGACGAGGAGACGGCGCTCCGCTTCTTCCGCTACTTCCTGAAGACCTATCCCGCCTCGGACTTCGTCGGCTACTGCCAGGGCGAGATAGGCCGGCTGGAACGGAAGCGCGGCCCGAAGACTTCGTAGCGCGGCAACGGGGCACCCGCGCGTCGACGCCCGCGGCGAAGGCCCGACCTACGGGTCGAGGCTCTTGAAGACGAAGTCGTCGAAGTAGGTGAGGCCTTCGAAGTGCGTCAGGCCCACGTGCCCGGCGTAGAGGTGCGGGTTCGGCGAGGCGTCCTTCACCGTCTGCGTCAGCACCGGGGGCCCCGGGAGATCGGGGTTCGTGAGCGCCACCTGGAACTCGGGCCCCTTGAGGTCGATCGTCACGCGGATGTCGCTCGTGCGCGGATACGCCGCGGCGTACGGGCACTGCTTGCACTGCGTAGCCTTGACGCTCCACGGCTGAGCCGGATCGCCGATGAGGAAGCCGTGCTCGGGGGTCCCCTCCTCGATCTTGAAGATCGCCAGCTCGAGGCCCGACCCCGGCGCCGGCTCCTCCCAGATCCGCACCCGATAGAAGCTCTTGGTGCGGGTGAGCGGGTGCATGCGCAGGATGATGTCCGACCAGTGATCGGCCTTGTCGTTCTTCTGCCGCTTCACCGTCACCTCGAGGTGCACGTCCCGGGCTTCCGGCCACGGGGTGATCGCGGCCGAGCCGGGCAAGGCCAGATCCCCCTGGCAGGCCGCCATCCCGCCCTCGATGGACCACTTCACCTCGCGCTCCGGGCGACGCCAGCCGGTCGCGTCCCAGTCGAAGGCTCCTCGGTTGAAGCTGTCCTTGAACTCCCCCTCCCAGACGGCGACGTGCGCCCGGGCGGTGTGCTTCGCTCCCTTGGCCGAGGTCGCGGTAAAGGTCACCGCGCGAAATCCGGGCGTCTTGAAGGTCACGACCCCGGGGTCGAGCTTGTCCGAGGTCTGTCCATCGCCGAAGTCCCAGGCGTAGCTGCAGGGCGCCCACTCCCCCGCGCAGGCCACCTGCCCTCGGAAGTGGTAACCCTGCCCGGCGCGGATCGTGAGGTAGTCGTACTCGAGCAGGATCTTCGCCGTGGGACCCTGCCCCGCCTCGCCCCGCGCGTCGCTCCGTCCGCCGCCCGCATCGCTCGCGCTCCCCGAGGGGCTCGCGCACCCCGCCGCCACGAGCGCGCCGACGAGGAAAAGGTGCCGTCGTGCCATGGCGCCCTCAGTGCGACGAAGCGGAGGGTCCTTCCTGACCGACGCGCCAGTCCATCAGCTCCGACGGCTTGTCGAGGAAGGTCTTCGGGTCCACACCGCTCAAGGCGAGCTTGAGCACCTCGTCCATGTGCTTGACGAGCACGATCTCCACCGCGCGCTGCACCGAGGCCGGGATCTCCTTCACGTCCTTTCCGTTCTCGTCGGGGGCCACGACGAGAGGGATCCCCGACCGGTAGGCGGCCAGCGCCTTCTCCTTGAGCCCCCCGATGGCGAGCACGCGCCCACGCAGCGTGATCTCGCCGGTCATCGCGATATCCCGACGCACCGGCACCTTGAGGAGCGCGGAGACGAGCGCCGTGGCGATGGTGATCCCCGCCGACGGCCCGTCCTTCGGGATCGCTCCCTCGGGGCAGTGCACGTGGATGTCCACCTTCTGGTGGAAGAGCGGGTCGAGGCCCAGGCTCGCGGCGCGGCTGCGCACGTAGGAGAGCGCCGCCTGCGCCGACTCCTGCATCACGTCGCCGAGCTTGCCGGTCAGGACCAGCTTGCCCTTCCCCGGCATCACCGTCACCTCGGCGGGCAGAAGGTCTCCGCCGTAGGCCGTCACGGCGAGGCCGTTCGCGAGGCCCACGCCGTCCCGTTCCTCCTTCAGGACGTCGGAGTACTTCGCGACGCCCAGGTACTGCCCCACCTGCGGCTCCCCCACGCGGAAGCGACGGTGCCCGTCTTCGCGCACCACCTCTCGGGCGATCTTGCGGCAGATCGCGGCCAGCTCGCGCTCGAGCCCGCGGACCCCCGCCTCCTTCGTGTAGCTGTGGATCACGAGCTTGAGCGCCGGCTCGGTGAAGGTCACCGGCACCTCCTTCAGCCCGTTCGCCTCGCGCTGTTTCGGTACGAGGTACTTGCGCGCGATCTGCAGCTTCTCCTCGTCGGTGTAGCCGGGGAGCGAGATGATCTCCATCCGGTCCTGCAGCGGCACCGGGATGCCGTGCAGGCTGTTGGCCGTGGTGATGAACATCACGTCCGACAGATCGTAGTCCAGATCGAGGTAGTGGTCGTTGAAGGCGTGGTTCTGCTCGGGGTCCAGCACCTCGAGGAGCGCCGACGCGGGGTCCCCTCGGAAGTCGGCGGACATCTTGTCCACCTCGTCGAGGAGAAAGACCGGGTTGCTGCTCGCCGCCTTCCGCAGGCTCTGGATGATCTTGCCCGGCAGCGCGCCGATGTACGTTCGCCGATGCCCGCGGATCTCCGCCTCGTCGCGCACGCCACCGAGAGACATGCGCACGAAGTTCCTCCCGGTGGCCCGAGAGATGCTGCGGCCGAGCGAGGTCTTGCCCACCCCGGGAGGCCCCACGAAGCAGAGGATCGGCCCCTTCATCTTGGGGACCAGAGCGCGCACGGCGAGGTATTCGAGGATGCGCTCCTTGACCTTCTGCAGGCCGAAGTGGTCCTCGTCGAGAACGCGCGCCGCACGTTCCACGTCGATCTGGTCCTCGGTCCTGTCCCCCCAGGGGAGCGCGAGGACCCAGTCCACGTAGTTCCGCACCACCGTGGCCTCGGCCGACATGGGCGCCATCATCTTCAGCTTGCGCAGCTCCTTGCGCAGCCGGTCCGTCGCCTCCTCGCTCATCGGTCGGGCGCGGATCCGCTCCTCGAGCTCCTGGATCTCGCTGCGGAACTCGTCGCGCTCGCCGAGCTCCCGCTGGATCGCCTGCATCTGCTCGTTGAGGTAGTACTCCTTCTGGTTGCGCTCCATCTGGCGCTTCACGCGCGAGCGGATGCGCTTCTCCACCTGCAGGATCTCGATCTCGGCCTGCATGGCCTCGAAGAGCTTCTCCATCCGCTCCTGCACCGAGAGCATCTCGAGGAGCGCCTGCTTCTGGTCCAGCTTCAACGCGAGCTGCGCCGCCACGGTGTCCGCCAGCCGCGCCGGGTCCTCCATCGACTGGACCGCCGCCAGCATCTCGGGTGCGATCCGCTTGTTGAGCTTGACGTAGTTCTCGAAGGTCGCCTTCAGCGAACGACTGAGCGCCTCGACCTCGACCGTGCTCTCGGCCTCGCCCTTGAGCTCCCCCACCTCCACCCGATAGAACCGCTCCTCCTCGGCGAAGCGCAGGATCTCCACTCGGCGCTTCCCCTCGACGAGCACCTTCACCGTGCCGTCGGAGACGCGGAGGAGCTGGATGATCGTGCCGAGCGTACCGATCGGGAAGAGCTCGTCCGGCCCCGGGTCGTTGGTCCGCGCCTCGCGCTGGGCGACGAGCAGGATCTCCTTCTCCTCGTCCATCGCGGCCTCGAGCGCCAGGATGGAGCGCTCGCGCCCGACGAAGAGGGGGACCACCATGTGGGGGAAGACGATGATGTCGCGCAGCGGCAGCACCGGTACGTTACGCACGGGAACCCGATCAGCCATCGTGAGCCACTCCGAGGGGCCAAAGGCCCGCTGCAGTATAGCACCCCACCCCCCACGCACACGGGGCAAGGGGGACAGGCAGCGGCCTCCCGCATAGCACGGCAACAACTCGGGGGGGCGAAAAAGGGGCTAAGGCCCGGCGAGCGCGACCGCGCAGCCGCGACCTCGCAACTACCGCTCGGCGCCTGCCGCTTCCTTCGCGTAGACCACGATGGGAGCCGCGCGGTTGTCGACCACGTCCTCGTTGATCATCACCTCCTTGATGTTCTCCTGGGAGGGGATGTCGAACATGATGTCCAGCATCGAGTTCTCGAGGACGGCGCGCAGGCCGCGGGCGCCGCTACGCAGGTTGAGCGCGTTCTTCGCGACGGCCCGCAGCGCGCCCTTGGTGAACTTGAGCTTCACGCCGTCCATCTCGAAGAGCTTCTGGTACTGCTTGACGAGGGCGTTCTTCGGCTTGGTCAGGATGTCCACGAGCGCCTCTTCGTTCAGCTCGTGTAGCGGCGCGACGACGGGGAGGCGGCCGACGAACTCCGGGATCATGCCGTACTTGAGCAGGTCCTCGGGCTGGACCTCCTTCAGGTACTCCCAGATGCGCTTCTCCTTGCGGCTCTGGACCTGCGCGCCGAAGCCCAGCTGCCGGACCCCGATGCGCGCCTCGATGATCTCCTCGAGACCCGTGAACGCGCCGCCGCAGATGAAGAGGATGTTCGTCGTATCGACCTGCAGGAACTCCTGTTGCGGGTGCTTGCGCCCCCCCTTCGGAGGCACCGAGGCCACGGTCCCCTCGATGATCTTGAGCAGCGCCTGCTGCACCCCTTCGCCCGAGACGTCGCGCGTGATCGACGGGTTGTCTCCCTTGCGCGCGATCTTGTCGATCTCGTCGATGTAGACGATCCCCCGCTGGGCGCGCTCGATGTCGTGGTCGGCGTTCTGCAGCAGACTCACGATGATGTTCTCGACGTCCTCGCCCACGTAGCCGGCCTCGGTCAGGCTCGTGGCGTCCGCGATGGCGAAGGGGACGTTGAGGATGCGCGCCAGGGTCTGCGCGAGCAGCGTCTTGCCGCTCCCCGTGGGCCCGAGCAGGAGGATGTTCGACTTCTGCAGCTCAACGTCGTCGTTGGAGACCTTGGCGTCGATGCGCTTGTAGTGGTTGTGGACCGCCACCGAGAGGATCTTCTTGGCCCGCTCCTGCCCCACGACGTATTCGTCGAGGACCCGCTTGACCTCCACGGGCTTCGGGATCTTCGTGACCCCGTAGCTCTGCTCCTCTTTCTCGATCTCCTCGGCGATGATGTCGTTGCAGAGGCCGATGCACTCGTCACAGATGTAGACGGTGGGCCCGGCGATGAGCTTCTTGACCTCCTTCTGGCTCTTGCCACAGAAGGAGCAGCTCAGGTTGCCGTGACTGTCGTCTCGTCGTCGATCCACGCCAGGTTCCTCTGCTGACCCTTAAGCGTACTCGGGGTTTCGCGGCTGGGCAACCACCCCAGCCTTCCGCAAACCCCGAAGAGGCTACTTGTCCTTCTTCTCGAGCGGCAGGGCGAGATTCCTCTCGAGGATCTCGTCGACCAGGCCGTACTCCTTCGCCTCCATCGCGGTCATGTAGTAGTCGCGATCCGTGTCGCGGCGAACCTTCTCCAGGTCCTGCGCCGTGTGCTTGGCCAGGATCTTGTTCAGCCGCTCGCGCGTGCGCAGGATCTCCTGGGCCTGGATGTCGATGTCCGTGGCCTGGCCCGAGAACCCGCCCAGGGGCTGATGGATGAGGATGCGCGAGTGCGGCAGGCTGTAGCGCTTCTTCGCCGCCCCCGCCGACAGCAGCAGGGCGCCCATCGAGGCCGCCTGCCCCATGCAGATGGTGGCCACGTCGCACTTCACGTACTGCATCGTGTCGTAGATCGCGAGGCCCGCCGTCACCACGCCGCCCGGCGAGTTCACGTAGAGCATGATGTCCCGGTCGGGGTCCTCGGACTCGAGGAAGAGCATCTGCGCGATGACGATGTTGGCGATGTCGTCGTTCACCGGCCCCCCGAGGAAGACGATCCGGTCCTTGAGGAGGCGCGAGAAGATGTCCCACCCACGCTCGCCGCGGTGGGTCTGCTCGATGACGGTGGGGATGATGAAGGATCCGACTTCAGGGGAACGCATGCGGCCAGCACTCCATGTCAGGTGGGCCCGACCCCGGGCTCGATGGTTGATGTCAGGCTTCCGCCCGGGATAGGGGGGGCCAACCTGTCGCGCGCTGGCGGGCCCCCGCTACTTGCCCCGCCGACCGCCTGCGCCGACCGAATCGCCCGGGGCGCGACGGCCTCGCGATTCGTTACGGCGAAACCGCCGACCCGCCAACCGTTTCCTCTTTGATAATGTTAGCTTTGGTCAGGAGCAGGTCAAGCGTTTTCTCCTCGCGAATACTGCTCTTCAGCGCCTCGAGACGCCCCTTCTTCTCGTACTCGCTGCGGACCTTGGCCACGTTCTGCTCGCGCGCCGTGGCGAGCTCCGAGAGCTTGCGATCCAGGTCGGTCTCGAGGACCTCGACGTTCTCCTTCTTCGCGATCGCCTCGAGGAGCAGCACCGACTTCACCGTCTGCTCGGCGTCGCCGCGCATACGCTCCTTGACCTCCTCGTCGCCCATCGGCTCCACGTCGGAGTGCATCCCCATGAGCGCCGCACGCAGCTGCGCGATGCGGTCGAGGTGCCGCTCCACGAGGGCGGGGACCACGGGGATCTCGTTGCGCTTGAGCAGCTCCTTCATCAGCTGCTCCTTGCACTCCTCGCGGGCCTTCGCCCCGTCGGCCTCCACGAGCCGCGTGCGGAGCGCGTCGCGCAGCGCGGCCAGCGTCTCGGCCTCCCCCGTGTCCTTGGCGAAATCGTCGTCGAGGTCGGGGACGACCTTCTGCTTCACGTCCTTGACCGTGACGAGGAGGCGCGCCTTGACCTTCTTCTCGTCGCCGGGGCAGGGCTCGTCGTGCGAGTGGTCGTGCACGGGCACCTCGAGCTCGACGTCCAGCTCCTGCGGCGTGGGTTCGATGCCGGTCAGCTTCGCCGCCAGACCCGGGAGCGGCTCGCGGTGCGCCGCCCCGAGCTCCACGAGCTGGTTCTCCTGGGCGAAGGCCTCCGTGCCGAGCTTGCCGAGCAGGTCCACCAGCAGCACGTCGCCGAGCTGCGTCGTGCGCCCCTCGATCGGCTTGAACTCGGTGTGCTCCTGCTGCTTGGCGCGGAGCGCCCGGTCGACGTCGTCGTCGGTCACCTGCGCCGCGCGCTGCCGGAGCTCCACCCCGAGGTAGTCTCGCGGGTCGATCTCCGGCACGACCTGCAGCGTGGCCGTGTAGCGGAAGTCGGTCCCCTCGACGATTTCGCCGAGCTCCATCTTGGGCTCGGACACCGGGGCGAGCTGGTGGTCGAGCAGGGCCCGGCTGATGCTCTCCTGCACCAGGCGCTGCGCCACCTCCCGATCCACGTGCTTGCCGAAGAGCCGCTCGAGCATCTTCCGGGGGACCTTCCCCTTGCGGAAACCCTTGATCGCCACGCCGTTGGCCAGCTCGCGGTAGGCCTCGTCGAGGCGCCCCTTGACCTGGTCCCACGGGATCGCCACGTCGATCTTGCGCTCGATGTCGCTCAGCTTCTCCACCTGGGCGTTCATCACCAGCGGAGTAGAAGTATCCTCGTCGCCTCTCGTGTGCAGCTCGGGCGAGATGTCCGTCATGTCGCGTTCCTTGTTGGATGGGCTCGACCGGCGGTCGAGCGGCTCTTTCTACCACGCCCTGGCCCCATGTCAACGCGCGCCGAGGAGCCGCGAGCGCCCCGTAAAGGGCAGGACAACGCGCAGGATTTCCCTGCTATGCTGCGCGGCCACCGGAGGCGGCAGAGCCCAACGGGAGTCGACGATGCGAGTGCTGGGCATCAACTTCAGCAACGACGCCGCAGCCGCCATGGTGGTGGACGGCCAGGTCGCGCTGGCCGTCCAGGAGGAGCGCTACCGCCGGGTGAAGCACTTCGCCGGGTTTCCCACGGCCGCCGTGAGCGCGGCCCTCGGCGCGGCGCGCACGCGCCTGGAGGAGGTCGACACGGTCGCCTTCTTCTGGAACCCCGGCATCCACGCGCAGACCCACGTGGCCCGGCTCTCCGCGCAGCCGCGACATCACCTCGAGTTCCTCTACGACCTGCCGAACCACCTCCTGCCTAAGATCAGCTCCCCGGTAGACCTGACGGAGCAGATCTTCCACCTGCGGGACGGCCGGCGCCTGCGCTGCGTCTACGTGACCCATCATCTGGCCCACGCCGCGGCGGCGCTCTACAGCTCGCCCTTCGATCGGGCCGCGATCCTCACGGTGGACGGCTACGGCGAGCGCGACGCGGCGGTGATCTGGCGCTACGCGGGCGACGGCCGCTTCGAGCGGCTCTGGAGCCAGGAGTTCCCGCACTCGCTCGGCGCCTTCTACGCCGCCTTCACCGAGTACCTCGGGTTCAAGCCCAACTCCGGCGAGGGGAAGCTGATGGGCCTGGCCTCGTACGGCACGCCGCGCTACGCCGACGAGCTACGACGCCTCGTGCGCCTCTCGCCCGACGGCTACGAGCTCGACCTGTCGTACTTCTCCTTCTTCGTCGAGCGGGCGACGCGCTTCAGCGGAAAGCTCGTCGCGCTCCTCGGCGAGCCCCGCGAGCCGGAGTCCGAGCTCACCCGCCGGCACGAGGACCTCGCGGCGAGCGTGCAGCTGGTCTTCGAGGAGGCGCTCCTCCACCTCGCGCGGCTGGCCCGCACCACGACGGGGCTGGACGCGCTCTGCATGTCCGGCGGGGCCACGCTGAACTGCTCGGCCAACGGCCGACTCGTCCGGTCGGGCATCTTCGAGCGCTACTTCTTCGAATCCGCGGCGAGTGACGCGGGGGCGGCGCTGGGGGCCGCGTTCTACGTCACCCACGTGCTCGGGGGCGTTCCCCGCGGCGCGCTCCGGGCGCTCCCCGACGACCTCGGCCCGTCGCACAGCGAGGACGAGATCCGCCAGACGCTCGAGCGCGGCGGCCTCAAGGCGCGGCACTGCGAGGACGCGCCGACCGTCGTCGGGCGCCTGCTCGCGCGGGGCCTCATCGGCAGCGTCCTCGACGGCCGAGCGGAGTTCGGACCGCGCGCTCTCGGCCACCGGAGCACCCTGGCCGACCCTCGCCCGGCCGAGATGAAGGACCGCCTGAACGCCACGGTGAAGTTCCGCGAGGCCTTCAGGCCCTTCGCCCCCTCGGTGCTCGCCGAGCGCGCCCCGGACTACTTCGCCGGCGCCGACTTCTCGCCGTACATGCTGCGGGTCTTTCCGACGCGGCCGGAGCGACTCCCCGAGGCCCGCGCGGTCACCCACGTGGACGGCGGCGCGCGCGTGCAGACGGTGACCCGCGAGGCCAACCCACGTTTTCACGCCATCGTCTCGGCGTTCGAGCGCGAGACCGGGACGCCGCTCGTGCTGAACACCTCCTTCAACATCCGAGGCGAGCCGATCGTCAACTCGCCCGCCGACGCGGTGAAGTGCTACCTCACCACGGGGATGGACTTCCTGCTCCTCGGCGACTACCTGCTCGTCAAAGACGAGCGCGTGCTTTAACCCCTGAGCTCGGTTGGGTTGATCATGGTTCGCGAAGGACTTTGTGTTTCGGGCAAGGCGCGGCGACGCAGGGATACTCTCGGTATCTCAAGGAGCCGCAACACCGCCCGGGACGGAAAGCACTCGCGAGGCGTGGTCGACTCAAGCAAGCTCCGGGGTTAACCCCGCCGGCCCGTGGAGCCGCGCTCTCCACGCTCGCGGCGCGCGCTCGCGCTGCTCCCGGCGGCGGTGGCCCTCCTGACCTACGCCAACACGCTTCCCAACGGGTTCGTGGCCGACGACCACTACAACGTCGAGCGCAACCCGACGATCCGGCGACTCGCCGACATCCCGTCGCACTTCGCCAGGCCGTGGGCCTCTCACGCCACGGGAAAACTCGACCGCGAGATCAACCAGAACTACTGGCGCCCCCTCTCGTCGACCACCTTCGCGCTCGAGCACGCGCTGCACGGCGGCCGGCCGTGGGCCTACCACCTCTCGAACGCGCTCCTGCACGCGCTCTGCGTCGGGCTCCTCGCGCTCCTGCTGCTCGGGCTCGTGGAATCGCCCTCAGGGGCGCTCCTCGGGGCGCTCTTCTTCGCGGTGCACCCCGTCCACTCCGAGACGGTGAACCTCCTCACCTACCGCACGGAGCTCCTCGCCACGGCGGCGTGCCTCGGGGCCCTCCTGGTCCACGCGAGCTCTTCCCTCGGGCGGGGCACGCGCACCGCGCTCGTCTGCCTGCTCTACGCCTGCGGCCTGGCCGCCAAGGAGAGCGCGGTAACCCTCCCCGCCTGGCTCTTTCTCTTCGACCTCGTGCGGGTCGGGCGCGGAGGGGCCCACCTGCGCGAGCTGGCCCGCACCTACCTGCCGCTCGCGGCGCTCCTCGCCGGCTACCTCGCTCTGCGGGCCCACCTGCTCCAGGCGCAGGCGCTGCCCTTCTTCGGCGACCTCGGCCCGGGGCTGCGCTTTCTCAGCGTGATGAAGATCTACCTCCTCTACGTGCGCCTCTTGCTCGTCCCCTGGCCGCTGCTCCCCTTCTACGACTGGACGGTCCTGCCCCCCGCGGCCTCGATCGCCGACGGCGAGGCCTGGGCGGGGTTCGCCGCCCTCCTCGGCACGGTGGCGCTGATCGTGGGGCTCCACCGGTCGCGCCCGCTCGTCGCCCTCGGCCTCGGCGCGTGGCTCGTAGGCCTGCTGCCCTTCGCGCATCTCGTGCCGCTCCCCGTCGGCGCCGCGGAGCGCTTTCTCTACCTCCCGGCCTGCGGCATCGCAATCGTGGTGGCGGAGCTCGCGGCGCGGCTCGGTCGGCGCCTGACGCACCCCACGCGACTCGTCGTCCTCGCGGCGCCCGCGCTCGCCCTGCTGGCCGCGCTCACCTTCGTGCGCAGCGGACACTTTCGCTCGGACGAGCGCCTGACCGCCCGCGCGACGCAGGACTTCCCCGAGTCGTTCAACGCGCGCTTCAACCTGGGACAGCTCTATCTGCGCTCGGGACGGACGGAGCAGGCGATTCGCGAGCTGCTGGTGGCCGAACGGCTCCTGCCCGGCGTGCCGGCGAACGTGGAGCTCCTCGGGCGCGGACTGCTCGCGCTCGGTCGCGCGTCCGAGGCGCACGCGCTGATCGACCGGACGTGCGGCCGCGCTCCGTGCCCTCTGCCTCTCGCGGAGCTCCGGCGGGTCGCCGCCGAGCGGCTCAGAGCGCCCCGATGAGGCGCTGCAGCTCCTCGCGGGTGAAGAGCCCCTTCTTGACCAGGGCCCCGAGGAGCGCCTCGAGGATCACGGTGTCGCGCGCGACCACCGCCTCGAGGTGGGCCACGCGCTCTTCCATCGCCGCGACCCCACCCCCGGCGAGCTTCGCCTTGTCCACGGGGGGGACGTCCAACGTGATGTGGAAACCCGGATCACCCGGAGGGGTGGACAGGGAGAGGGGCTTGGACTCGAGCGTCCCATCCACCGCGATGAGCGGTGCCGAGGCCCGCGGGAGCGTCAGCGGGGCCTGCGGGGGCGGGCGCGGCTCCGAGCGCGGGAGGGGCATCGGTGGCGAGGGCGCCGCGGCGGGCATGACATCCCTCGGCAAGCTGATCGGAGCGGCCCCCGGGGCGGCCTCGGGCCGGGACTGCGCGCTGACCCTCACCTCTACCATCGGCGAGGCCATCGGAGCGCCGCTCACCAGGCCGCGGGGGACTCTTCCGCCGGACGCCGCGCCCCCTGGAGGGACCCCGGAGCGCGCCGTTCCCGGATGCGCGTGGAAGTCGTTGCGCACGATGGCGTCCGAGAAGTCGACCTCACCCGCCCCCATCGAGGCCTGCCCGTAGAAGACGTACATGATGGCGCGATCGATCGCGCTCGGGCTCGCGATGTGCGGGCGCACGGTGCAGCGGGTGATCGCCTGGACCTGATCGATCACGTCGCGGTCGGCGGGGTCGGCCATCGCCACGTCGATGAACTTCTTGCTCGGGTCAGCCCGGAAGCACATGAGCTGGTGCCGCTCGCAGACCTCCTTCGGGATGAGCCGCGCGACGGTCACGTTCATGCGCGGGGCGTCGAGCGCCACGGCCGGCAAGCGGTACTGCGTGGAGAGCGCGCGGACCAGGGTCTCCTCGGTGATGAGCCCGAGTTCGACCAGGTACTTTCCGAGACGGCCACCCCAGCGTTGCTGCTCCGCTAACGCCCGCTGGAGACCCGCCTCGTCGATCAACCCGGCCTTGATGAGGATCTCGCCAAGCCGCTGACGCGCCATCGAGGTGTCGTGTCTTCCCTTTCTCAGAGTAGCCGATCTCGGCTCGCCGACACAACTTTGCCCCCGATCCGGGCCTCGGGGCGGGCCGCCTGCCCCTGCATCCGGCGAGGAAAGCGCGACCGGAGGTGATCGCCGGGAGCGGTTGACGCCACCTCTTGGCAGACCAACACCCCATCGCCGAGGAGGAAAGGGATGCATCGACTCGCACGTGCCGCCGCCGCCACGCTCTGGCTCGGGAGCCTCGCCTGCTCCTCGGTCCAGCCCAACCCGGGAGCGCAAGCCGCCGGTGAGGTGGACCGGTTCCTCGACGCCGCCCACGCCACCACGCCCGACCAGGCGTGTCAGGAGGTCCAGCAGAGCTGCAGCTCGGGGAGCGCCGGCTGCGACGCCCTCGGGGCCTTCTGCGGGGGGGACGGCGTCGCCCTCTTCGGTTTCAACGCCTCGCGCGCCTGCCCCAAGCTCCAGGCCGCGTGCCAGGGCGGGATGCCCGGCTGCGCCACCCCCGAGTGCCGGGAGAAGGCCTGCCGCGTCTACGACCGACGCTGCCGCGTGGACGCCGGGCTGGCCCTCGCCGACGCTGGCGTGCGTCCCGTCGTCGACGGCGCGCTTCCCCCGCCTCCTCCGCCTCCTCCGCCCCCGGCGACCGACGGCGCCGCGCCACCGCCCCCCCGTGCCGACGCCGCGGTGCCGCCGCCGCCGCCGCCGCCCCCCCGCGCCGACGCCGCGGTGCCGCCGCCGCCGCCCCCCCGCGCCGATGCCGCGGTGCCCCCGCCACCACCGCCTCCTCCCCCGCCGCCCCCGCCGACGGGGTCGCTCATCGCCGACCATCGCGTGCTCGCGCAGTTCGCGCAGATCCCCGACTCCGCCATCGCGCTGGCCGCGGCCCGCAGGCTCTTCTTCCGGCACGCCTCCGTCGGCGGAACGATCGACAACGCGCTCGACCGGCTGCAGCAGCGCACCCCCAAGTACAACCGCGCGAACTGGGACTTCCGGAGCTACGTGGAGCTGGCCGCCGCGGGCAGCGGCATCGGCTGGTTCGCCAAGGCCACGGACCTCGCCACGCGCGTCCCCCAGAATCCGGGCTTCGACGTCTACGGCTTCAAGTACTGCTACATCGACGCGCTCGACGAGGCGGGCCACTGCGGCTGCTCGGGCTCGCAGTGCCCGAACTCCACGACCCTGCAGCAGTGGTGGAATCACTACCGCACGACCATGACCACGCTCGAGACCGCGAACCCCGGCAAGCGCTTCATCTGGGTCACCGTGCCGCTCACCATCCCGGGCATGCAGTGCGGCAACGCCCTGAACGCGCTGATTCGCGACCACGCGCGCCAGAACAACAAGCCGCTCCTCGACCTCGCCGACCTGGAATCGCACCTGCCCTCGGGGCAGCTGCAGACGACCACCAAGGGGGAAGCGGCCTTCCCCTCCTACTGCGGCGAATTCTGCGCGGGGAACTCGAACCCCGCGGCGTGTCACCCGCGCGACTGCACGGTGAACGGTACGGCCTACGAAGGGGCCACGCGGCTGGCGAAGGCCTTCTGGTGGCTCATGGCGCGCCTCTCCGGCTGGAACCCCTGACGCACCCCTGGGTCGCCGCACTGCGCGCGGCCCTCCCCTGGCGCGGAGCTCGGCAGCTCGGCCCCTCCTCCCCCGTGTGAACTAGTTCCTCTCGCCTTCCGCTCCCTCCGTCGTACAGGCCTCGCGCGCGCCAGGTCGCGCGCCCCTACGGCCGAACACAGGAGGTCACGTCATGCGGGAAAGTATTCGTGGTTCGAGATTGACGTCGTGCGCCCTGGCTCCCCTCGGGCTGCTGCTCGTCTGCGCTCCGAGCTCCGCGAGCGCCCAGGAGTGGCGCTACTCCGTCTCCTTCCGCCCGGCGTCGGGCACCAGCCTGCGCATCGAACGCCCCGAGGGAGCGACCGCCGAGGTGGGCGGCCGCAAGGAGACGCTGCCGGCCGCCTTCGAGCTCGAGCAGGCCAGCACCTTCCTCTGGGTGAAGGTCACGGCCAAGGACGGCGCCGAGTGGAGTCGCAAGATCGAGGTGCGCCGCTTCCACCAGACCGACCTGCAGCTCGACTACACCCCCCCCGCGAGGCGCGAGCCCGTCACGCCGGCCCCGGTTCGCACCTTCGTCGGCTCGCTGCGGAACACGACCCACCGCTGCGCTGCCCCGACGAGCGTCAAGCTGGAGATCTTCTTCGAAGGGCGCCGCGTCGGCGGGGACGTGGTGCTCGCGCCGCGAAAGATGCTCCCGAGCGTGCGCTTCCCGGCGGGCGCGTACCTCATCAACATCTACGTCGCGCGCGGCGGACAGTGGGCCTTCGCCTCGCGCGGCAACCTGGCCGTGCAGCGCGACGGCTGGGACTTCTACTACGGCTGCAACTAAACATGGCCACCTTGGCCGCGATCCATCCCGTCAGGCGGCGTCGCGCCTGCGCTCCGGTGCTCACAGCGCCACCAGGCTGCGCCGCTCCGGTGCTCGGCGCTCCTGGCCTGCCGGGCGCCTCGCGGCCCATGCGACCATGTTTGATCACGTAACAACGCGTTTCTGTGTAGGTCAGGGCCCGCGGGGGCTACTTCTTGTTGACGCTGGTGATCTTGCCCGACAGGTCGGCCCCCACCCATCCATCCTTCGTTCCCCCCTCGGGGAGGAGCATCCAGGTCGGTGGGTCGTTCGCCGTGCGTCGGAACATGCCGATGGAGAGAAACATGGAGGTGATGGGCTTGCCGAGCTTCTCGCCGGCCTCCCGCACCATCGCCGGCACGGCCGCGAAGGCCACGCTGCTGAGCGGGAAGAGGTGCTCGTCGAGCTTCCCCTTGCCGAGGAGCACCACCGGCCGCGGCTCGGCCAGCGCCCCCTCGCGGTACTCCCAGTGCTTCACCTTGGTCTTGTCGCCCGAGTCCTGCGCGCGAATGCTGAGCTTGTGGCGCTCGATCTCGACGCGCATGGCCTTCACCTCGCCGCCCACCTTGGCCGCGATCTTCTCGGCCACCTTGACCGCCGCCCCCTCCACGAAGAGATCCTTCGGCGAGCACGCACCCACGATCGCCGCCGCGCCCACCACCACCCCCAGCCGCATTCTCCGCATCGCACCGCCTCCTCCGAGCCGCACCCCCTTGCCCGGCGCAGCCCTTCCGTTCGTTCGTCGTCTGGTGCGAGGAAGGGGACTCGAACCCCTAAGCCTTTCGGCGCTGGAACCTAAATCCAGTGCGTCTGCCAGTTCCGCCATCCTCGCCGGTCACCGCCGGAGCGGCGGCGAAAGTATCGTGGGCGCCGGGCGAGCCGGTCAAGGGGCCACGCGCGCAACAGAGGCCACGGACGCGGGCAGGAAGCGCGGCGGCGAGCTACCCGCGCTACGCCGCGAGGGCGCGGGCGCGATAGATGCGGCGCGGACGGGAGATGCGATCGATGGTGCGCGCCAGCTTCTCCTGGATCTTGAAGCGGCGGCTGTACACGGTGCCCACGGCGATGCCGAACTCGTGGGCCATGTCGCTCGGGTCCCGGTCGTGGACGTACCAGGCCTCGAGGAACCGCCGCTCCTCCGCCTTGAGCAGCTGCAAGGCGCGCTCGGCCAGCACCTGCGCCTCGCGGGCCTCCACCTCGTCGGTAGGAGAGGCGGTGACGAACGGCCGCTCGTCGGCGACCAGCGCGTCGTCGAGCGGGACGGTCCGCTCGTGGCTGGTGCGCAGGTGGTCGATGGTCTTGTTGCGCGCCAGCAGGCCGATCCAGGTGCCCACGCGGATCTGCCGGTCGGGCTCGAAGCGGCGCAGGCACCGTTTGTCGTCATCCAATAATGAGAGCCAGATCTCTCCCACCATGTCTCGCACGTCCTCCTCGGTGACGAAGAGGCCGGCCCGGCGGAAGGTCTTTCGCACGCACATCTCGATCAGGCAGTTGTAGCGCTGGAAAAAGCTAGTGCCGGCCGCGTGATCGCCGGTGATCACGGCTGCCAGGAGCCCCAATTCCTCGTCCCGGGAGACCGTCGGAAAAGACCGCATGCGTTCCTCGCTCCAGACGCCCCTGAGGTGCAAGGCCCACGCCACGGAAGCGCGAGGCGTCTGCACCGACCAGCCAGCCGCCGCGCAGATATGCCATCACGCGTCAATTGTCAATGCGCAGCGGACGCGCTCGGCCATCGCTCGTCCCAACTGCTTACAATCGCTTATTTCAATTGGCCTGCCGGGTCACCTGGAAGGGGGTCCGGGAGCGGCCCCGGAGGAGCCCGACGAGGCTCACCGAGAATCGACGGCCCAGGCTGCCGTACCCGCCAGCTCAGGGCCCGTGCCCTCGAGCACGCCGCCGCACCCCCGAAGATCTATGGCACCATCCCTCGCACCGACCGGCCAGGCGGAGACAAGCTCCGCGGCCACCCGTAACACGGGCATCGCCTGACGAGCCCGCACAGGGCTGGAGGATCCCCATGATGGTTCGGCATCTGTGGCTGTCCCCGCTGTTCGTGCTGCTCGCGCTCCTCAGCTGTCACGACACGGTGCCGCTGCCGAAGGTGCAGGGCCCCCCGCTACAGGTCCCCGAACAGGGGGAAGGGCTGCGAGCCCGCGGCGCCAAGGACCGCCCCCTCGAGGTGGTCTACGCGTCGCCCAAGGGGCAGCTCACGAGCCCGCACCTGCAGCTCACCGTGACCTTCAACAAACCGATGGTGGCGCTGGCCCAGGTGGAGGCGCGCGCGGCCGTGAACCCGCTCGAGATCCAGCCCCCCGTGGAGGGCAAGCTGCGCTGGCTCGGCTCCCGCGCGCTGACGCTCCTGCTCGACCAGCCGCTCGCCGGCTCCACGACCTATCGCGTGCGCGTGAAGCGCGGCGCGCGCGCCCTCGATGGCAGCGTACTCGACAAGGACGTACGCTGGACCTTCACCACGCCGCGCCTGGTCGTGAGCCGCAGCACCCCGTACGCGGGGTACCGCTGGGCCCGCCCCGATCAGAAGGTGGAGCTCTTCTTCAATCAGCCCGTCAAGCCGCGCGCGGTCGAGCAGCTGGCGAGCCTGGTGGTCAAACCCCCCGCGGGAGCGAAGCCGCTCACCGTTGCCGTCCGGGCCCGCCGCGCGCACCACCTGAAGACGCCCGACCCGAAGGGGGTCGAGCTCGAACCGGTCACTGCGCTGCCGCTCGACAGCCAGGTGGAGGTGCGCCTGGCGCCGGGCCTCGTCGGCGAGGAGGGCCCGGAGCCGATGGAGAGGCCCTGGGTCGGGAGCTACCGCACCTACGGGCCGTTCATCGTAACGGGCCTCTCGTGCACCGGAGAGTGCTCCCCGGACACGGGCCTGCGCGTCTCGTTCAGCAACCCGGCACCGCACGTCGAGCTCCATGCGGCGGTGCGCGTCAACGGCAAGCCGACGCGCAAGCCCTACGGCAACTACGAGACGAGCACGGTGTACATGGACCAGCGCCTCGCGGCGCGGCGGCGCTACGTCGTGACCCTCGCGGGACCGGTGAAGGACAAGTTCGGCCAGGAGCTCGAGGGCCCCCGTCGCTTCACCTTCACCACCGGCGACTACTCGCCCTACGCGCGGCTCCCCGTCACCTCGGGGGTCCTCGAGGCGAGCGGTCCCAAGCGCCTGCCGGTCGCGTTCCGCAACGCGACCTCCGCGACGGTGCTCAGCAAGCGCCTCTCGGCCGAGGCGCTGGCGGGGCTGCTCAAGAACGAGGATTTCCTCCACGGCACCGACCCGCTCCTCCCGAAGCTTCCGGGAGTGAAGCAGCAGGCCCTGGCCGTGACGGGGCGGCGGAATGCCCGCGTCGTGCAGCGCCTCGACCTCGGCCAGCTCGTGGGCGGCAGCGGCCGGGGCGTGCTGGCGCTCGAGCTCCTCAGCACGCTCGACCGGGAGAAGGACACCCAGCGCGGGCTCATTCGCATCACCGACCTCGGGGTCTCGGCGAAGCTCTCGCCGCACACCTCGCTCGTGTGGGTCACGAGCCTCTCGGGGGGCAAGCCCGTCGAGGGAGCGGCGGTCTCGATCTGGCGTCCGGGCGACGCCAAGCCGAAGTGGACCGGCAAGACCGACCGGCACGGTCTCGCCGTGGCGCCCGGTGCGGAGACCTTCGGCGCCGAGGGCGAGGAGCTGACGTACCTCTTCTTCGTCGAGAAAGGCGGGGACGAGAGCTTCGTCGTCTCGGGGCTGTCCGACACGGTCAGCCCCTGGACCTTCGGCTACGAGGGGACCTGGGACGCCGGCGAGGCCTCCGTGCTCGGGCTCGTCTTCTCCGACCGGGGCCTCTATCGCCCCGGCGAGACGGTGCAGCTCAAGGGGCTCCTCCGGCACCAGGGGCCGAAGAGCCTCACCCTCCCCACGGGCCTCGTGACGCTCGTCGTCTCCGACGCGCGCGGCGAGCGGGTCCACGAAGGGAAGGTGCAGCTCTCCGAGTTCGGCAGCTTCCACGCGCCGGTCAGGCTCCCCTCGGCCGCCCCGCTCGGCAGCTACAGCGTGGTGGCCAAGCTCCCGAGCGGCGGCGCGATCTACGGTCGCTTCCAGGTGGAAGAGTTCAAGCCCGCCGAGTTCAGCGTCCAGGTGAGCGCCGAACGCAAGGAGTACACCCGCGGGGACACACTCGCCTTCCACGGGGCGGGGCGCTACCTGTTCGGCGCGGCGATGCGCGGCGTCGGCTATCGGTGGACGCTCGACCGGCAGCCGGCGGGATACTCGCCCTCCGGACACCCCGGATTCGTCTTCTCCGACGAGGTTCCCTGGTGGGAGGAGGGAGAACGCGGTGACGCCGGCTTCGTGGCGCAGGGGCAGGGCAAGCTCGACAAGCAAGGGGCTCTGACCGGAACGGTCCCGCTCAAGCCCGCCCGCATGCGGGGCCCGGAGAGCTACGAGCTCGAGACGACGGTGACCGACTTTTCGCGGCAGACCGGCGCCGCGCGCACCGCGGTCCTGCTCCACCCGGGAGAGTTCTACCTGGGAGCGAAGCCCGAGGAGACCTTCCTCAAGGCCGGGGACACGCTTCGCACGACCGTGGTGGCCGTGACCCCGCAGGGGAAGCGCCTCTCGGGCAAGGCGATCAAGGGCACGCTCTTCCTCCGCACCTGGCACTCGGTGCGCAAGCAGGGGATGGGGGGATCCCACTACTTCGTCACGCGCCCGCAGGAGACCGCCTCCGGCGAGTGCGCGCTGACGAGCGGCGCCCGCCCCGCCCCGTGCAACTTCGTCATCCCCAAGGCGGGCTACTACGTGCTGCGCCTCGAGGGGAAGGACGGCCGCGGCAACCCCCTGAAGACCTCCTTCGGCGTCTACGTCACGGGACCGGACTACGTCCCGTGGAGGCGCGAGGACGAGTCGAAGGTGGAGCTCCTGCCGGACCGCAAGGTCTACAAGCTCGGCCAGGTGGCGCGGGTGCTCATCAAGGCCCCCTTCGTCGGGGCGCACGCGCTCTTCACCGTGGAGAGCAACGGCATTCACCTGCGCCGCCCGATCAAGATCGAGCAGACGGCCACCTGGATCGAGGTCCCCATCACGCCCGAGCTGGTGCCGAACGCCTTCGTCTCGCTGCTGCTCGTGCGGGGGCGCATCGCCCCCGACCAGGGGAAGGGGAAACGCACGCGCTCTGAGGAGGACGACGACCCGGGCAAGCCCGCCTTCCGCATCGGCTACGCGAAGCTCGTGGTGAGCCAGGAGAGCAAGGAGCTGAAGGTGTCGGTCAAGCCCGGACGGCCCGAGTACCGACCGGGAGACGAGGTCACCGTGGATCTCGACGTGCGCGACCACCGCGGTAAGCCGGCCCGCGCCGAGCTCACCGTGATCGCCGCCGACGAGGGCGTGCTGAGCCTCGTCGGCTACGCCACGCCGAGCCCGATGAACGTCTTCTACGCCCACCGCGGGCTGTCGGTGCGCACCTCGGAGAGCCGGCTGCGCCTGATCAGCCGGCGCCTCTTCGGCGAGAAGGGGGGCAATGCGGGGGGCGGCGGGGCTGGCGAGGGAGAGGCCGACCGCGGCGGCGTGCGCAGCAAGTTCGTCTCCACCCCCTACTTCAACCCCTCCGTCGTGACCGGGGCCGACGGACGCGCGCAGGTGCGCTTCAAGCTGCCCGACAACCTGACCACCTTCCGGATCATGGCCGTGGCTGCGACCGCGACCTCCGAGTTCGGCTCGGCCGCTGGAGCCGTGCGGGTGGCGAAACCGCTGCTCATGCTTTCCACGCTGCCGCGCCTGCTGCGGGTGGGCGACACGATCGAGGCGGGTGTGGTGGTCCACAACCACACCCGGCAGAGCGGCTCCGTGCGCGTGGACACGCAGGTGCGGGGGGCGCGCCTCGTCGGCAGCTCGAGTCAGCAGGTCCCGGTCGAGGAGGGGGGCGCGGGCGAGGTCCGCTTCCGCTTCACCGCCACCTCCCCCGGCGAGGCGGTCTTCCGGTTCTCGAGCACCCTCGGCGACCATCGCGACGCGGTCGAGCTGAAGCGGCCCGTGCAGCTCCCGCAGGTGGTGGAGGCCGTCGCGACCTTCGGCTCGACCGACAGCGCCGCGGCCGAGGGCGTGGTGCCCGCGGGAGGGATCCGCAAGGACGTCGGCGGTCTCGAGGTCTCGCTCTCTTCGTCGGCGCTCGTTGGGCTCCGCGGTGGGGTCGAGTACCTCATGGACTACCCCTTCGAGTGCCTCGAGCAGACGGTGAGCCGCATGGTGCCGCTCGTGCTGCTCAAGGAGCTCTCGCTGGCCTACGGGCTGAAGTCGAGCGCCGAGGTGGACCCGCTGGTGGGCAAGCTGATCGCCCGGGTCGAGCAGCTCCAGCGCTGGGACGGCGGCTTCTCCTTCTGGCCGTCGGCGCACCAGAGCTACCCGTGGGTCTCGGCGTACGCCGCGTGGGGGCTCCTGCAGGCCAAGCGCGCCGGGCACCGGGTGAGTCCGCGCGTCCTGACCAACGCGACGCGCTACCTCACCCAGCAGCTCCGCACCCAGCTCCCCAAGGACGCCCCCGAGGGGGCCGAGGGGCAGCTCGCCACCGTCAAGGCCTTCGCCAGCCAGGTGCTCGTGGAGCTCGGGCAGAAGCCCTCGGCCTACCTCACCACCGGCTACGAGGGCCGCGCCAAGCTCCCCGCCTTCGGCAAGGCGCTGCTCCTCTCGGCGATGGCCAAGGCGCGCAGCGACCAGAAGGCCATCGCCACGCTGACCCAGGAGCTCGTGAACCAGGTGCACCAGACGGCGCGCGTGGCCAAGGTGGAGGAGAACCTGGGCGACGGCTACGCCCCCTTCTTCCACTCCGACACGCGCTCCACCGCCATGGTGCTGGACGCGCTGCTCGCGAACCAGCCCGAGCACCCGCTCGTCGACAAGCTCGTGCAGTACCTGCTCGAGACCCGCAAGGAGGGGCGCTGGCGGAACACCCAGGAGACCGTCTACGCGCTCGTGGGGCTCCACAGCTACTACCAGCGGCGCGAGAAGGGGGCCCCGGCCTTTCTGGCCAAGGTGGTGCTCGGCGAGCGGGTCCTGCTCGAACAGCGCTTCTCCGGTCGTTCTCTCAGCGCGAAGCAGACCGAGCTGCCGATGGCCCGCCTCGGCGGCGCGAGCGGCACGCTGGCCTTCGTCAAGGAGGGACAGGGGCGCCTCTATTACAGCGCGCGCCTGCGTTACGCGCGGAGCGTGCTGCCCAAGGAGCCGTGGGACGAGGGGTTCTTCGTCACGCGCACCTACCACCGCGTCCCCGAGGACATGTCGAGCTTCACCTGGCTGCGCAACAAGACCGAGGGAGAGCCCGTCACCAAGGTCAAGGCCGGGGAACTCGTGCGCGTGACCCTCAAGATCGTGGTCCCGCAACAGATGCACTTCGTGGCGGTGGAGGACCCGCTCCCCGCGGGCCTCGAGGCGGTGAACTTCCGCCTGATGAACGCGACGCAGTCCCTGGCCCGCGGCCTGAGCCACGGCTACGCCTCCCGCTACGGCGGGCCCCGCTCGGACTCCGCCTGGTGGACCCCCTTCTACCACCAGGAGCTCCGCGACGACCGCGTGCAGCTCTTCGCCGACAGCATCGAGCCCGGCGTCTACACCTACGTCTATCTCGCGCGCGCGACCACGGCCGGGACGTACGTCACGCCGCCCGCGCACGCAGAGCAGATGTACGAGCCGGAGGTCTTCGGCCGCACGGGGACCTCGACCTTCACGGTAGGGGCGCGGTGACGCGCGGATCCGCGCGGCGCCTGGCCCTGACGCTGCTGCTCGTCGTCGGCGCGCCGGCGGCGAGCGTCGTCGGGTGGGCCGCGCACCTCCGCCTGCCCCCCGGGGCGCTCGACCCGTACGCCCTGACCTCCTTGCAGGTGCTCGACCGACGCGGGCGCGTGCTGCGCGAGGTGCTCTCCCGCGAGGACGGGCGGGCGCGCTGGGTCCCCCTGGCGCAGATCTCCCCGCACCTCGTGCAGGCCACGCTGGCGGGCGAGGACCAGCGCTTCTACCGCCACGCCGGCGTGGACTGGCTGGCGCTCGGTCGGTCTCTCCTGCTGAACGTCCGCGCGGGGCGTCTGGCGTCGGGGGCCTCCACGCTCACCATGCAGCTCGTGCGCCTCACCGACGAGCCGCTCCCCCGTCGGTCGCTCAAGCGCAAGCTGCGTCAGCTGGTTTTGGCCCAGCGCCTCGAGCGCAGCCTGTCCAAGCCCGAGATCCTCTGGCAGTACCTGAACCGCGCCCCCTACGGCAACGGCACCTTCGGCGTGGAGGCTGCCGCGCGCCGCTACTTCGACAAGCCCGCTAGCCAGGTCAGCCTGGCCGAGGCGGCGCTCCTCGCCGCGCTCCCGCGGAGCCCCGCGGGCTACGACCCCTTCCGCCAGGGCCTCCCCCGGCTGGTCCGACGGCAACGCTACCTCCTCGGCGTGATGCGGGCGCAGGGGCGCATCACCGCCGAGCAGCAGCGCCTCGCCCTCGCCGAGCCGCTCCAGCTCGACCGGGCGCGCCGCCCCTTCTCGGCCCCGCACTTCGTCGAGCGAGTCCTCCGCCTCCCCGACGCCGCCGAGGGGACCCAGACGCTCCGGACCACGCTGGACCTCGAGCTCCAGCGCTTCGCCGAGGTCGCCGTGGCCCGCACCGTGGACCGCCTGCGCGGGCGCGGGGTCACGAACGCGGCGGTCCTGGTGGTGGACAACCTGAACGGCGAGGTGCTGGCCCACGTGGGGTCCGCGGACTTCCACAATGTCGAGGACGGGGGACAGAACGACGGCACGCTCGCGCTCCGTCAGCCGGGCTCGGCGCTCAAGCCCTTCACCTACGCTCTCGCGCTCGAGCAGCGGCTCACCCCCGCCACGCTCCTCGAGGACCTCCCCGTCCACTTCGCCACCGACGAAGGGGACTACGCCCCGCGGAACTACGACGACACCTTCCACGGCCCGGTGCGCCTGCGGGTGGCGCTCGCGAGCTCGTACAACGTGCCCGCCGTGCGGCTGGCCGAGCGCGTGGGGGTCCACCGCCTCCTCGAGCGGCTGCGCGCGGCCGGCTTTCGCTCGCTCACCCGGCCCGCCCGCTACTACGGGCTGGGCCTGACCCTCGGCAACGGCGAGGTGACCCTGCAGGAGCTCGTGGCCGCCTACGCCGCGCTCGCCCGCGGCGGTCGCACGGTCGGCCTGCGCCTCGTATCGGCGTCGCGCAGCCCCGGGGGGGCGTGGCGCACCTCCGGCCCCACGCCGAGCCGTCAGCTCTTCGATCGCCGCGTGGCGTACCTCGTCTCGCACATCCTCGCCGACGCCCACGCGCGCCTGCCGGCCTTCGGCCGCGAGACGCCGCTCGCCCTCCCCTTCGCGGTGGCCGTCAAGACGGGCACCTCGAAGGACTTCCGCGACAACTGGACCGTGGGCTACACGGGCCGCGTCACCGTCGGCGTCTGGGTGGGGAACTTCGACGGCACGAGCATGCAGACCGTCTCGGGGATCACCGGCGCCGGGCCGCTCTTCGCCGAGGTCATGACCGCCGCGATGCGCGAGCTCGAGCGACCCGAGACCTTCCCCGCCCCCGACGGGCTGCGGCACGCGCAGGTCTGTCCCCTCTCGGGCGCGCTGGCCGGCCCGGAGTGCGCGGGGTCCATCGAAGAGCACTTCGTCGCCGGCACGGAGCCCACGTCCCGCTGCACCATGCACCAGCGCGTGCGCCTCGACCGCCGCAACGGCCTGCGCGCCGGCCCGGCCTGCCCCCCCGCGCAGGTCGAGGAGCGGCCGATGCTGGTCTTCCCCCCGGCCTACCGCGCGTGGGCCAGCGCCCGAGGACTCCCGGTGCCGCCCGAGCTCTTCTCGCCCGACTGCCCCGCTCCCGCAGGAGCCGCCACGGTGCGCATCCGGTTCCCCGTCGAGGGCGACCGGTACTTCCTCGACCCGGACCTGGACCGGCGTTACCAGAGCCTCCCGCTCGAGGCGACCGTCGACGGCGCCGCGAGAGAGGTCACCTGGCTCGTGGATGGCCGTCCGGTCGCGCGCGCCCCCTTCCCCTTCAGCGCGCGCTGGCGCCTCGAGAGCGGACGTCACCGCGTGCAGGCGCAGCTCCCCGACGGACGCAAGAGCGCCCCGGTCACCGTCTCGGTCGATTGAACGGACGCTACTGCGGCGTGCGCGGCTCGAGGAGAGAGAGGTAGGGCTCGACGGCCATACGCGCCGACTGCCGCATGAGCTCCACGAAGGCCGGCGAATCGGGGGCCACGACGTGCAGCTTGGCCTGGAAGTCGCGCATCGAGCTGAGCGTGGTCATGAGGCTCATCACGTTGATCACGAGCAGGTCGAAGTCCTTCGGCAGACTCTTGATCCCCGTGCGCTTCTGCACGAACTTGCGCAGCGTGTTGATGAAGGTCGGCATGTAGTGCACGTCCCAGACGGCGCCGTCGATACCGAAGTCCACCATCGAGAAGAGGGTGATGCGCGCGACGGCCGCCTCCTCCGCGAGGAGGAAGGGGACCAGGCGGTCGAGCAGGCCGAAGACGCTCTCGCGCAGGCCGAGCTCCGACGTCTCCGCGAACCACTGCCGCAGCGACTCCTCGAACGACCGCTGCACGTCGGCCAGCGCCGCCTCGAAGAGCGTCTGCTTCGATTGCCAGTGGTAGTAGAGCGTCTTCACGTCGATCCCCACCTCCCCGGCGATGTCGCGGATGGAGGTGGCGTGATAGCCGCGCCGCGCGAAGTGCTGCCGCGCGGCCCTCAGGATGGCGCTCTTGGTCGAATCCGGCGCCTTGCGTCCACTGTCCTTGCGTCCGGCCACGGAAACTCCCATTCAGAGGAGGAGGAAGAATGGGGGACGGAAGCCCCGGCTGTCAACGTCCTGGCTGGGCGCGGAAGGCCAGGCGTTCGTCGAAGACCTCCACAATCGGTAGGAGATCCTAGCTCCTCGATTTCGAGGGTGCCTGTCGATGGTCTTCCGCATCCACGGAACAGCGGTCGTTGGGTGACCCGACCGGACACGCCAATTTCGTCCACGTGATCCGCCATCTCCAACGCTCGCGGGCCACACGTCGTTTGGCCTGTGAGATGCACAGGGCGCGTCGCGAGACATGAATTTGGTCGATTTGGGCTCCGCGTCGAGACGCCGCGCGAATGAGTCACGCGAGACGTGTATCTCGGGGACCAAGTCGAAACCGTGAGGCGAGCGCCCGTTGGGTGGCTTGGTCGCTTGTTGGTGCCGCGGCGGGGCCGGGGCATGAGCGGGCTATGGAAGGAGATGCGCCATGTCAACTATGAAGTCGTTGCTGCGCTGGCTCGTGCTGGCGGCACCGTGCACCGTCTTTCCGGCGGGGTGCGGGAGCTCGCCGGAGGACGAGGCGGGGGTCCGAGGGATGTACGTCGAGGACCTCAGCGCCTGTCCCACCGGACCGTACCAGACGATCAAGACGGCCAACGTCCGCAAGGGGCCAAGCACGAACTTCAGCGTGCTGCGGCAGTTCACGGGTGAGGTGACCGTCGAGGGCAACCCGAAGAAGGACGCCGTCTCCGTCTGGCGGCCGGTGCTCTTCACGCTAGCGGGTAAGACCCAGGTGCAAGAGGGCTGGATGCACTCGTGGCTCCTCCGCTGCGCTCCGGCGCCGGCGGCGCAGACCACGGGCGCCTGGGACGCCGTGGGCGACTACGTCGAGCCGGTGAGCGACCTCGCCGTGGCCCGCCTCGAAGACGGCCGCGTGCTGGCCGCCGGTGGCAGCAACGCCATCGACTGGCCCTACTACAGCAAGAAGGCCGCTCTCTACGATCCCACCGCCAAGACCTGGACCGCGGCGAAGCAGTTCCTCGCCACGGCTCGCGCGCATCACACCCTGACCGCGCTCGCCGACGGCTCGGTGCTCGCCGTGGGCGGCGAGAACATCTCCGGCTACGTGAAGAACGCGGAGCGCTACCAGCCCGCCGAGCAGCGCTGGGCGGCCGCGGGGGCGCTCAGCGTGGCGCGCTCTTACCACACGGCGACCCGTCTCTCCGACGGACGTGTGGTGGTGATGGGCGGGGCCGCGATGGGCACCTACCGCCGCGGCAAGCCGCTCGCCTCGGCCGAGGTCTACGACCCGCGTGGCGGGGTGGGCGCCTGGTCGAGCGCGGCTCCCCTCGCCACCGCGCGCTACGGGCACACCGCGACGGTGCTAGCCGACGGGCGCGTGCTCGTGGTGGGTGGCGCGATCACGGAGTCCGGCACGCCGACAGGAAAGGCGGAGATCTACGATCCGACGACGAACGAGTGGATGAGCGTCGCCTCGCTCAAGACGCCGCGGGTCTTCCACAAGACCGTGGCCCTTCCAGATGGACGGGTGTTCGTCTTCGGTGGTGAGACGCTCAGCACCGAGGGCGTCCGCGATGGCGCCTCGGGCGCGGAGATCTACGACGCGCGGTCGGATTCCTGGGCCGCGGTGGACGGGCCCGAGGGCCACACCTATCCGTCGCTCGAGCTCGCGGTGCTCAAGGGCGGCCGCGTGATGGCCATGGGTGGGGCGTCCGCCGAGGAGCTCGGGAGCTTGCCCTCCTTCTCCATCGGCGCCAAGGCCGTGCACGTCTTCGACGTGGCGAAGAACGCCTGGTCGATGGGGGCCCCGATGAGCGTGGGCCGCACGGCGTTTGCGGCGACCCTGCTCGGCGACGGGGAGAAACTGCTCGTGGTCGGTGGGCTTGCCGAGGACGCGGAGGACTTCTCGTACTGGAAGTCGTCCGAGGTCTTCAGCATCCCCGCGACTGTCGTGACGGGCCCGGGGCCGCGCTAACAACCCATTTCGGGGCCAGCTGCGGCTGACCCGTGCATAGAGGTGTGATCATGTCGACGAGAAACGGAATGACGCGGAGCGGCTGGCGCGGATTTGCCGCCGCGCTGCTGCTGCTCGCGGGCTGCGGCTCGCAGGCGCAGGACGAGGGGCTCGAGCGTGGCCGGGCCACGATCGACCCGCAGATCGAAAATACCTTTTCGCTCGAAGGGCCCGACAAGAAGCTCATCGCGATCAAGAAGGCCGCGTTGGAGAAGGACCTCCTGCTCCAGGCCAACATCACGATGCAGTTCTGGGACCCCGACTTCTGGGGCATCAAGAGCCGCGTGGTCTTCTTCAAGAAGCTCGACGGCAAGCTCTTCCTCTTCGAATCCTCGAAGGACTACAACTTCGTGGCCGACGACGCCTGGAAGCCCGAGCTGATCCTCGCCTCCTTCAAGATCCTGAAGGAGACGGACGAAGCGATCACCTTCGACTTCAACCAGGGGATGAAGGCCATCCTCTATGGCGACGAGTGGTGGGCCTCGGACTTCGGCTGGTGGACGGACAAGATGCCCATCCCCCTCGGTGAGTCCTACGTCAAGAAGGCTCGCCTGACCGATCGAGAAGCGCTGGTGGTGAATCAGATCGCCAACCTGAGCGACGACTGGGGCGGCACTTCTTACGAGATCGTTTACTACCTCTCGGCCTACCGGCCCGACCCGACCTTCCGGCCCATGGAGTCGAAGTGGAACTTCGACCGCTTCGGCTTCTTCGAGGTGCAGCCGCTGGTCAACGCCGAGCGCTCGACGATCGATTCCTTCTACACCAAGTTCAACAAGAACAAGCCGATTGTCTACGCGATGTCCTCGAACACCCCGGCCGCCTTCAAGGAGGCGGTGCGGGACGGCGTGAACTACTGGAACAAGGTCTGGGGCAGCGGTACGCAGATCCAGGTCATCGACGCGCCCAAGGGTGTCACGGCGCCGGACCACGACTACAACGTGATCCAGTGGGTCGAGGACAAGACGGCCGGCTACGCCTTCGCCGACGCGCAGATGGACCCCCGCACGGGCCAGGTGATGCACGCGCAGATCTTCATGCCGAGCTTCTGGGCGGTCTACTCGGCGGACCAGGCGCGGGACCTCCTGCGTCGTCTCGAGACCGAGGAGACCGACCGCCTGGCGCGGCTGGCAAAGAAGCAGAAAGGCAAGAAGCACGCTCGCCTCGGGCTCAAGAAGCTCTCTACGGAACACCTGTGCAAGATGGACGTGAAGCGCCGCCTGCGCTCCTTCCTCAAGCGCATCAATCTGCGTACGGCCTCGGACGCGCAGATCCTGCGCGTGGCCCAGGATCTCGTGCGCGAGGTGGTGGCGCACGAGGTGGGTCACACCCTCGGGCTGCGGCACAACTTCGCCGGATCGATCGGCACGAACATCTCGGCCGACGACGCGGAGAAGCGCTTCGAGGAGTACCTGAACGGCAAGATGCTCGCGACCGACGTCATTCCCTCGAGCTCCGTGATGGATTACCACGACACGCCGCAGTCGGCGCTGATCGGGCACCTCATCGCGCGCAAGGAAGCCGCGTTGCCCTACGACGTCAAGGCCATGAGCATCCTCTACGATGGGGAGACCTACGACCCGCGTGAGATCCCGCCCTTCTGCACCGACTCGCACTACGGCTACTACCACGACTGCGACGCCTTCGACGCTGGCCGCTCGGTGATCGAGTTCGCGACCTCGCACAAGAAGAAGCTGCTCGAGAACCTCCCGAACATCCTCTTCGAGTGGTACGTCTGGGACAAGGCCCCCTGCAAGGGCTGCGATGAGTTCCCGCTCGCCGAGGACCAGCCGAACCCGAAGTGGTTCCTCTACAGCCTGACCTACCCGGTCACCTCGGCCTACCGCTCGCTGCTTTCGAGCTCGAAGACCATCCGCATCCAGCGGAGCTTCCCGACGGTCTCCGCCCTCAACGCGGCGAAGGTGCAGCGCGCCGAGCTCGACTACGCGCGGCGGGAATATGACGCCGCGGGCGGCTTCGAGAAGGTGCTCAGCATCCTGCCCAAGGACTACGCCAAGACCGCGATCGCCAAGTTCGACGCGCTCGTGAACCGCTACACCACCTTCCCGGGTTATGAGGGGCAGACGGTGCACTTCTCCGGCGCGGAGAAGGAGCTGATCAAGCAGCACGCGCGCAAGTTCTTCCGCCTCATGGAGACCCAGGCGGCCGAGGAGGAGATGACGATTCTCTCCAACCTGCCCAACTGGATCGACCTGGCCTACATGGAGTGGGGTTGGATGAACCCGCTAATGGGCAAGCTCGCCGACGGTCCGCAGAGCTTCGAGCTAGCGGCCTACATGAAGAAGCGCGTCGAGGAGACGCTCCTCTCCCAGTCGGTCGACTCGATGGGCAAGCTGGTCTACCTGAACGGCGAGGTCATGGTGGCCGGCGAGGAGGGCGAGCCGCGCACCGTGAAGGTCAAGCTGCCCGTCTACAAGTACCCGCACGGCACGCGACAGGCCGCGGCGATGGCCTTCATGGCCGTGGAGAAGGAGAGCCCGGCGTGGGGCGCCAAGGAGCGTAACGAGCTCTTCATGAGCTACCAGATGGCGATCACCGAAGTCACAGGGATCGACCCGGGCGAGACGATCATCGAGCAGCACCTGCTTCCGCCCGACCTCGCGCGCTGGTTCCTCGAGAAGGACGAGCTGATGGGAATGCTCATGCCCATGTAGGGGCCTCTGGGGCCCGACCGGCGGTCGAGGACGTCGGTCGGGCACACTCCCTCCTCCCGCGCCCGCCCTCCGGCGGGCGACCCGTCAGCGGCTCGCTCGCGCCAGAACAAAGTCGAAGGTCGCGCGCTTCATCCCCCCCACGTCGGTGACGGGCATGATGAGCGACGGCCGGATGAAGGGGTCCCCCGCGTTGTACGGGTCCCCCGGGAAGTAGAGCTGCGTGGTGAGCACCATGAACCCCGCGCCCCCCACCTTCACGTGGACGTGCGCCGGGCGGTAGGTCGCGCCGTTCAGGTAGTGACCTGGCACGATGGTCTGCAGCAGGTAACGGCCGCTCGCGTCCGTGCGTTGGTGGCCCCGCAGCCTGAAGCCGACGTTGTCGTAGGCACCGTCCTGATTCGCGTGCCAGAAATCGAGGAGCGCCCCCGCGACCGGCCGACAGTCCCGGCCGAGGACTCGCCCCGCCACCTCGAGCCGGACGCCGGCCATCCCCGGCTCGCGCAGGTCACCCCGCTCGGGCGAGCCGACCTTGAAGAACGGGCCCTCGATATTCGGCTCCGTCAGCTCGCCGCAGGTGGGGGAGAGGTCGCGACGCGGGCCATCGCCCCCCTTCGCGTCCCCGGTGGCGGCCCCATCCGACCTCCCGCGCACAAGGTCGGCACGCAGGCCGCCTCCGTCCGCAGGCCGCGGCGAACCGTCGAACGTCGGGGTGGGCGATGGCTCGGCCGCGCACCCGAGGCCGAAAGCCCCAAGGCCCAGCGCGGCGGCGGACCCCGCGACCGCCGAGCGCAGGAAACCGCGTCGCGTAACGAGAACTCGGGCGTCGTGTCGGTGGCTCATGCGGAAAGGGTAGCCAGCGCCACAGCATCGTCCATGCGTATTTTATTGACATGATTGTATCGCGTTCGTAGACAGTCTGCATGCCCCTCGCTCTCGAAGGTCTACGCTGCTTCGTCGAAGCGGCCCGTCTGCTCAGCTTCCGCGCGGCGGCCCGCGCCGTGGCGCTCTCCCCGGCGGCTCTGGGCCAACGCATACGTCAGCTCGAAGAGGAGCTCGGCGTGCGCCTCTTTCAGCGCACCACACGGACCGTGGTGCTGACCGAGGCGGGGCTCGGCCTCCTCCCCCAGGCCACCCGCGCGCTCGCCGCCGTCGAGGAGTGTCGGCGCGCCGGCCGAGGCGAGCTGGGCCCGGCGCCCCTCGAGATCGTCCTCGGCACGCGCCACGAGCTCGGGTTGTCGTGGGTCGTGCCGCTGCTCGAGCGCCTCGAGCGGGCACACCCCGCCCTCACCGTGCACCTGTACTTCGGCTCGGGGGCCGACCTCGTTCGCAGCGTGCGCAGCCTGGCGATCGACTGCGCCATCACCTCGTCCCGCCTGACGGACCCGAAGCTGGACGCGTACCGGCTCCACGAGGAGAAGTACGTCTTCGTCGGCCAGCGCGAGCTCCTCCTGCGCCAGCCGCTGCGCCACGAGGCCGACGCGCGGGCCCACACGCTCTTCGACGCCGCCGAGGAGCTGCCCCTCTTTCGCTACTGGCGCGACGCCCCCGGTGGCATCGACAGCCTGCGCTTCGGGCGCATCGTGCGGCTCGGCACCATCGCCGCCATCCGCGCCCTCGTGCTGCGCGGCAAGGGGGTGGCGGTCCTGCCCCACTACTTCGTCCGGCAGCCTCTCGCCGCCGGAGAGGTGCGCCGCATCCTGCCCAAGGTGCGGCCCCTGTCGGACCATTTCCGCCTCGTCTTTCGAGGAGACGATCCCAAGCGCAGCCTCTACGCCAGCCTGGCGAAGACCCTCTGCGGCGTGCCGCTGAAGTAGCGCCGCGATCCGCCGCACCGCCTCGTTGCATTCCTCGCGCCCCTCGGGCACCGTAACGGTCTTCGAGCCATCCCGAGGAGCAGATCCCCATGCCCAAGGCCTCCCCCGAGCGCAGCACCGTCGCCGCCGCCGACAAGTGGAAGACCGAGCATCTCTATCCGAACGACGCAGCCTGGGAGAAGGACCGCCAGGCGCTGGTCGCCTCTCTGGCCGGGATCGCCGAGTGCCGCGGGCGCTTCAAGGGAGACCGGGCCCTCGTCCTGACCTGCCTCGAGCGCACCTTCGCCGCCCGGAAGCGCTACGCCCGCCTCGCCAACTACGCCAGCCGCCGCCACGACGAGGACACCCGCGTGCCGGGCTACCAGGGGATGAAGGAGGTGATCGAGAAGGTCGGCACCGACTTCCGGGCCACCACGGCCTTCATCGAGCCCGAGCTCCTCTCCCTGCCCGCGTCCTTTCTCAAGGGACTGACCGGCGCGCCGGACTTTGCGGACTACGACCGCTACCTGAGAGAGGTCCTCCGGCTGAAGCCGCACATCCTCTCGCCGGCCGAGGAGGGGCTGCTGGCTCAGGCCTCCCAGATGCAGAACGCCGGCTACAACGCCTACTCGGCCTTCTCGGGCGCCGACCTGGTCTTCCCCACCGTCAAGGACGAGCGGGGCAAGGAGGTGCGGCTGACGCAGGCGCTCTTCTCGCGCTTCCGGACCTCGCCCGACCGCAAGGTGCGCAAGGCCGCCTTCGACACCCTCTTCAGCACCTACCACGGCTACCGCAACACGCTGGCCTCCCTGCTCTCGGCCCAGGTGAACGCCAACCTGGTCTTCGTCAAGGCGCGCAAGTACTCCTCGGCCCTCGAGGCGGCGCTCTACCCGGACGACATCCCGGTCAGCGTCTACGAAAACATGATCGCCGCGGTGAACCGGCACCTGCCGACCCTGCACCGCTACCTGGCGCTGCGCCGCAAGCGGCTGGGCCTCAAGCAGCTCCACTACTACGACCTCTACGCGCCCATCGTGGAGAAGGTGACGCTCCGCTACCCCGTCCCCAAGGCGCGGCAAACGCTGGTCGAGGCCCTCGCCCCGCTCGGGTCGCCGTACACCGAGGCGCTCGCGCGGGGCCTCGCCGCGGACGCGGGCTGGCTCGACCTCGTGCCGAACAAGGGGAAGCGCAGCGGGGCGTACATGGACGGCAGCGCGTACGACGTGCACCCCTTCGTCCTCGGCAACTACCTCGACGACTACAACTCGCTCTCCATGCTGGCCCACGAGATGGGCCACGCCATGCACTCGCACTTCTCGAACCGGCACCAGCCCTACCCCAAGGCGGACTACTCGATCTTCACCGCCGAGGTCGCCTCCACGCTGAACGAGGCGCTGCTCGCCGAGCACCTGCTCCGCGCCGCGAAGCGCCCCGGCGAGCAGCTCTTTCTCCTTGGCGAGCAGATGGAGGGCTTCCGCCTGACGCTCTTCCGGCAATGCCTCTTCGCCGAATTCGAGCTCGAGCTCTACCGTCGCGCGGAGCGCCAGGAAGCGCTCACCGCGGACGTGCTGAGCGAGCTCTACCTGAAGCTGGCGCGCCGCTACTACGGGCACGACGACAAGGTGGTCGTGGTGGACGAGGCCTACGCCGCCGAGTGGGCCTACATCCCGCACTTCTTCTACAACTTCTACGTCTTCCAGTACGTCACGGGCATCACCGCGGCCACCGCCCTCGCCGAGCTCATCCGCGAGCAGGGTGCGACGGCGCGCGACCGGTACCTCGACAACCTGATCAAGGCCGGCGGTTCCGACGCACCGATCGAGATCTTGAAGCGCGCCGGCGTGGACCTCAGGACGACGCAGCCCTACGACCTCGCGGTAGGAGTATTCAACCGCACGCTCGACCGCGCAGAAGCCCTGTCGTGATTCGCCCCGCCGAGGCTTGACGGAGTGGCCGGAGGCACATAGATTCGGACGATGTTTCGCCTTCTTGCCCTCTCTGGCGCTGTCCTCGTCGGGTCAGGCTGCCCGACGGCGGCAGTCAACTACAACTACGCCACCCTGCCGGACCCCACGGGCTCCGTCTACCGCGTCAAGGCGGGCGACCTGCTCCTCGTGCGCGTGCTACGCAACGAGAACACCACGGGGCGCTACACGGTGCGGCCGGACGGCTACATCAGCCTCCCGCTCGGCGGCGAGATCAAGGTGGAGGGCCTCTCCCTCGAGGAGGCGCGCACCCACGTCGTGGAACGCCTCAAGCGCTTCTTCCAGGACGCGAACGACATGGTCTCCGTCTCGCTGGAGGAGGTGCACGGCGTGACCTTCTCCGTGATCGGCGAGGTGCAGCGCGCCGGCGTCTTCGAGAGCCGCAAGCACCTCTCCGTGCTCGAGGCGCTGGCGCACGCCGGCGGCCTGACGGCCTACGCGCAGCCGGCCGCGATCTACGTGCTCCGCCGGCACGACGGCCGGCAGACCAAGATCCCCGTCTCGTACGACGACACGGTCAAGGATCCAGGGGGCAACCGGAACTTCTACATCCTCACGGGCGACATCGTCGTGGTCCCCTGACGGCGCGCGGGCCGCTCGAGGTCCGGCGCTCCGCTCGGTTGCGACGCACGCGTGCGCTGGGATACTAACGACCACATGATGCCTAGCCCCACCCAGACGCACTCGGCCATCCCGCGCCCCTCCCCCATCCCGAGCGCGTCGGAGGCGGTCGCGCTCGTGGTCAGCCGCTGGTGGGTGGTGCTCCTCGTCACCGCCGTCGGGGCCGGGCTCGCGATCGGTGGCGCACAGCTCTTTCGTCCGGTCTATCAGGCAGCGGCGCTCCTGCGCCTCAAGACCCCGAGCCAGGCCGCGGTCGGCGACCCGAGCCAGACCCCGTCGGCCACCACGGGCCAGGACGACCCCGAGGAGGCCGGCGACCCGATGCAGACGGTCCGCCGCCTGAAGCTGGCCCTGACCTCGCGCTCCGTGCTCCAGCGCCTCGTCGAGCGACACCAGCAGAAGCTCACGGCGGAGGAGCTCCGCGACCGGAATCGGCTGACCGAGTGGGTGGCCGACCACACCGACGTGGACCACCGCGGCGGCAAGAACTTCCGCGTCCGCGCCAAGGCGCACGATCCGGGGCTCGCGAGGAGCTACACCGCCTTCTTCGCGCAGGAGGCCCTCGAGGTCCATCGCTCGGGGATCGAGCAGCGGGCCATCGCCATCGAGAGCTACGCCCGCGAGCAGGCCAAGCGCTCCTCCGCGGAGCTCAAGGCGCTCGAGGACCGGATGGTCGCGTTTCTCGAGCGGCATCCGTCGCTCACCATCAAGGGGCTCAACAGCGACCAGGTCCTGACCCTCGAGGGGACGGACCGGCTCAGGGCCCGGGCCCGCGCCGGCGTGCTCACCCGCAGCCTCGAGAAGCTCGCGGAGGGCAACCCCAAGCTCAAGCAGCTGCTCGACCGACGGCACAAGCTCCAGCTCGAGCTGCGTGCGATGTCCGAGCGCACCGGGACCACCGCCACCTCGGCGCTCACCGAGGCGCTCTCCGAGGCGAAGCGCCAGCTCGCGGAGGCCAAGGCCCAGGGGATGAAGGACGACCATCCCGAGGTGAAACAGATCCTCCGGCGCATCAAGGAGCTCGAGACGCGGATCGCGAAGGCGGCCCCCTCGGCCAAAGGCTCCGACGCGGCCTACGAGGGGAAGGTCCGCGCCGAGCTGGCCGAGGTGGACAAGGAGATCAAGGCCGAGTCCCGCGCCGTGGGGCGCACGCTCCCCAAGGAGAAGGAGGACCTCCCGGCTCTCGAGGAGGAATGGTCCAAGCTGCGGCGTCAGCACCAGCAGATCAGCGCGCAATACACGCGGCTGCAGGAGGTCGCCGTCAACGCCGCCCTCCGCAAGAACCTGCGCCTCTTCGAGGCCAAGAAGATGGCGGTCGTCGTTGACGAGCCCCGCGTGCCGGAGGCACCGACCGGCTTGACGCGGCCGCTCATCGCGGCGGCGGGGAGCGCGGCCTCCCTCGGCGTCGGCATCTTCGTCGCGCTGCTCCTCGGGCTCCTCGACACGCGCCTTCGCCGCCCCGAAGACCTCTCGCGCAGCGCGCGCGGGGTGGAGATCCTGGCCGTGCTCGCGGACCATCCGATGCGACGCGTAAAGGAGGCGCTCGAGGCGCAGCAGGCCGCCCTGCCTCCGACCGGCTCGGGCGACGACGGCCACGACCAGCTCGCGTCGGGAGAGCAGAACGGGGAGAGCGTCATCAAGTGGCTCAAGGACACCGACGACCTCGACACGGCGCTCGGACTCCTGAAGGCTCCGGACGAGCAAGGACCCGACTCCTCGACCCCCGAGGTCTTCAGTCTCGAACCCGGCCCGAGCGGCGAGCAGTGGATCGACGACCTGCCCACGGAGCTCCAGGGGCGCGAGCGCCGCGGCGCGGCCTCCTCCCCGCGGGGAGGGGCGCTCCAGCTCCACGACCCGCTCCTCCCCGTGCTCCGCTCCACCTCGAACCAGGGACTCCCCGAGATCAAGGTGCGCACCATCGCCTCCCGCGCGCCCGTGGGTCCGGGGCTCTTCGTCTCCACCGACCCGCACAGCAAGGCGGCGGACCAGATGCGCCTCCTCGCCGCGCGCCTGCAGTCCCAGATCGGCGACACCCTCCGCGTCGTCGCGGTCTCGAGCTGGGAGCCTCAGGTGGGCAAGACGACCGTCGCCGCGAACCTGGCCATGGTGCTCGCCGAGTCGCAGCGCCGCGTGCTGGTCATCGACGCCTGCCCGGGACCCGCATCCCTGACGCGCACCTTCGGGCTCGAGCCCACCGGCGCCGGCCTCTGCGAGCAGCTCCAGCGCTGGCTCGACGGTGGCTCGGAGCCCTGGGAGGTGGTGCAGGTCGCCGAGACGCTCACGGTCCTGCCGGCTACGAGCGTGCCACGGCCCGCGCTGCCGCTCCTGTCGTCGGAAGCGTTCTCGCGGCTCGTCGCCGACATGAGCCAGCTCTACGACGCCCTGGTGCTCGACACCGAAGGACTCGAGCGCGCCTCGGACGCGGTGGTGCTGCAGAAGAAGGTGGACGGGTACGTGATGGTCGCCGCGCGGAACCGCTCCACCACCCGCGGACTGAAGGAGATCTACACGCGCCTCGACCCCAAGCGCATCCTCGGCGTGGTGTTCAACGAGCACGAGGGGTGACCCCTCCGCGCGCGGCGATCAGGAGTGCGGCAGGGGCAGTCGCACGGGCCCGGTGAGGTCCCGCGCCGTGACGCCGAAGGCCACCAGCGTCTGGTCGTCGCTCTGGGCCGTGCTGCCGACGAAGCGCTGCACGTCCGCGACCAGGCGCTGCACCACCTGTCGCGGATCGGCCGGTCCGTTCGCCACCGCGTGGCGCAGGCGGGCCATCCCGTACTCCTGCCCGTGCCGGTTCTGCGCCTCGTTGATCCCGTCGGTGTAGAGCAGCACCACGTCGCCCGGGATGAGCTGATACACCTCCTGCGGGTACACGGTGTCCGGCAGCACGCCGAGCGCCACCGCCGTGGCGTCGTCGAGCTCCGAGGTCCCCGCGAAGCGCCGGCTGCAGACCATCGGCGGCTGGTGACCCGCGTTCGCCACGGTGAAGGTCCGGTGATCGAGGTCGAGGAGCAGGTAGAGCACCGTGGCGAACATCGCGTCGTGACCCGACGCGGAGAGGAGCCGGTTCGCCTGCGTGAGCACCTCCGCGGGAGTCTGCCCCGAGCGAGAGAGCACGCGGATGTCCGTCGTCAGCTTCGCCATCAGGAGCGCCGCGCTCACGCCCTTGCCGGAGATGTCTCCCACGAGGATCGCGATCTGGCTCGGCGCCACCTGGATCACGTCGTAGAAGTCCCCCCCGACGTGGAGCGCCGGGACGTAGTGCGCGTGGAACTCGAGCCCGCGCACCTGCGGCAGCTGCTGCGGCAGGAAGCTCTCCTGGATCTTCCGCGCGAGCTTGAGGTCCGCCTCGAGACGCTGCTGTCCGAAGAGGGCCTGGCTGGCGCGGGCGTTCGCGATCGCCACCGCCGCCTGCCGCGCGATGGCCGAGAGGAGGGCCAGGTCGTCCTCGGTGAACGAGGCCTTCGTCGACCGCGCCTCGAGGTGCAGGGTCCCGAGGGCGGTCCCCCGGCAGGTCAGCGGCGCGCCCATCTTGGGGACCGTGCTCGACGTGGTGGCGGCGAGCGCCTGCTCGTCGAGCGAGAAGCGGTCCTCTCCGTCGGTCAGGTAGCCATCCTCGGTGGAGGTCTTCGGCCGGGGGGCGGGGCTCGCCGGCCGCGTGATGCCCGGCGGCACGGTGTTGCCGCGGATCATCCCCTGGCCCCGCTCGAGGAGCTGGTCGACCATGGTCTGCGAGAATTTCAGGCCTCCCGCGCTCTCCCCGCGGCGCTGTTTCACGGCCTCCGGTACGAGCTGCCCGGTGTGGGGATTGACCAGCAGCACGAACCCCCGGTCGGCCTGCGGGAAGACCGCGAAGAGGTGGTCGAGGACCTTGTCGAGCAGCTTGTCGAGCTCCACCTCGACGGCGATGGCGTCGGCGACCGCGTACATGGCCTCGAGCATCTTGAGCGCGCGCCCATCGCCCGGGGTGACGAGCACCTCGCTGTCGCTGCCCACCTTGGTGAGCTGCTCGACGTCGGTCTTGATTCGCAGGTCACCGGCCTCGGGGACTACCCCGTCGGCGATGATGGTCAGCACCTCGGGGGCCCACCGCGCGTCGTCGGGCTCGTAGCGGAACGAGGAGCCTCCGATGCGGATCACGTCCATCGGATTGAGCGGGTGCCGCGAGATCTGGCGGTCGTTGACGAACGTGCCGTTGCCGCTGCCCAGGTCCTCGACGAGGTACCCCTCTTCCCCCTGGCGACAGACGCGGGCGTGCCTCCGCGAGACGTTCAGGTCGCCGATGTAGATGTCGCTATTGAACGAGCGCCCGAGGATGCACTCCTCGTGCAGGTCGTAGCGCTTCCCCGTACCGGGGCCGCGAATCGCAACCAGGCAGGCCATGGTCGCTCGGAGCTCAGGCTCCAAACCGGGCCAACGCCAGTTCGACGGTGTCGAAGACCTCGAAGGCCGACTCGAGTCGCAGGAGCCGGAAGATCTCCTTCGGCTGACGCTGCAGCCCCGCCACCTTCACGTCCCCTCCTTTGGTGCGCGCCCGCTTGTAGAGCGTGATGAGCGCGCCGACCCCCGAGCTGTCGATCCACTCCAGCCCCGAGAGGTCCACGACCAGCCTCGACGACCCCTTCTCCGGCAGGTCCATGAACATCTGCCGCACTGCATCGAGCCGGAGCGCGTCGAGCCGCCCCTTCAGAGTCACCACGGTCGCTGCGCCGTGCGTCGTCGTTTCGCAGCTCACCTTATGGTCAGGTGTTGGGTCCATTCGATCCTCTAGATCCTCACGCCCGCGGGACGGTTGAGGTAGCGCACCATCGATAGCACATTTCGATCCCTCCGTTCGAGGACCACCTCATCCATGCAGCGGCGGATGATGACCCACCCCATCCCCTCTTCGGGCAACGAGGCGAGCTCGGGGAAGTCCTCCGCGACGGGCGATACCTCGTAGGCCACACCGCCGTCGATGATCCTCAGCTTGAGCTCGTGCTCGCCTCGCCAGGCCTCCACCTCGACGTCCGCCTGCGCCCCGAGCCCGGAATGCTCCACCACGTTGTTGAAGGCCTCGTTGAAGGCCGAAACCACCTGATACGCGAGCTGCTGGTCCAGACCTCCGCACAGGGATTCGAGGAGATACCCCACGCCGTCGCGGAACTCCAACCGACAGGGAACGACTGCCCGTAGTGATGCCTGCACGCGTCCTTTGCCGTCTTGCACTGGAGTCCATCATTCTATCGAGCCGGTCGGCCAGGGTCAAACGACCCGCCGCCAGACCTTGAAGATTCGGCGAGCCCCGGATACCCTGACCCGCACCTCCTGGATGGGACGCCCTAGTCGCGTGGACAAGAAGGTCGAGATCGTCAAGAGGGCCATGGACGTCGTCGGAGCCGCGCTCGGCCTCGCCGTCACGGCCCCCTTCTTCGCCGTGGCAGCCGCGTTCATCAAGCTCAACGACCGCGGCCCCATCTTCTACCGCCAGAAGCGCGCCGGTGCGCACATGGACGCCGACGGTGTCGCGACGGAGGTCTACACCTACGAGATGATCAAGTTCCGCACCATGCGGACCGACGCGGAAAAGGGCTCGGCGCGGCCGATCCGGGCCACCGAGGGGGACCCCCGCGTCACCCGCATCGGCCGCCTCCTCCGCAAGACCCGACTCGACGAGCTGCCGAACCTGATCAACGTGCTCAAGGGAGAGATGAGCATCGTGGGTCCGCGCCCCGAACGCCCCGAGACGATCCACGACCTAGCCGCGGCGATCCCCTTCTTCGAGGAGCGGATGCGGAACGTGCGCCCCGGCATCACGGGCCTCGCGCAGATCAACCTGGACTACCTGGGGCACATGGACGACCGGCACGAGATGGCCTACCTCCGGCAGAGCCTCGTCAACCCCTTCGGGCTGGACTACCAGGAGCCGACGGAAGCCGACGACATGCGGACGAAGATCCTCTTCGACTTCGCCTACGCCGCCGCGCTCGAGAAGTTCTCGACCTTCCTGCTGACGGACCTGGAGATCATCTTGCGCACGCCGCTGGTCATGTTCCTCGGCAAGGGGCGCTAGTTTCACACGAGCTTGAGGGCGTCGGTGTTTTCCGAGAGGGTCGGGCCGTCGCCGCTGTTGGTGCCGCCGCCTCCGCTGTTCGAGGGGCTCCCGTCGTCGCTTCGTCCGGCCAGGCGACGAAGCCGCTGGATCCGCCCCGCCACATCGCGAAAACGCGGGTCCTTCTTCCCCACCTTCTCGTAGTAGTAGAGCGCCTCGCGCAGGTCCTGCAGGTTCTCGTAGGCCTGCCCGAGCTCGAAGTAGAGCGCGATCGTCTCCCGATCGGTGATGCCGTTGACGTAGAGACCGCTCTTGAACTGGTTGATCGCCTCGGAGACCATCCCCTTCTCCACGAGGCACAGCCCGATCATCATGTGGCAGAGGACTTCCTTCTCGCGCGACCGCATCGCGACCTTGAACTCGGCGACCGCGTCGTCGAGCAGCCCCATCTCGCGGTAGGCGATCCCCAGGTCGTAGTGGGTGTCGGAGTCCTCGTCGCTTACCTGCGCCTCGCCCCCGCGCTTGAACTCGTCGAAGACGTCCTCGACGCTGTAGTTCTCGCTCAGCTCGACGGGGAGCTGGACGTCGTCGTCGAGCTCGGCGGCGAGCTCGTCGGCGAGATCGCTGGTCGTGTCTTCGGTCTCGAGCAAACCCGGCGTGGAGAGCGCCCTCTGCTCCAGCTTCGCCAGGTCCGCGAGCTTCGCCGCGACGAGCGGGTGCCGCGGGTAGCGCGACCGCAGCTCGTCGAGGATCGTCCGCGCCTCGCCGAAGAGGTTCTGCAGGATGAAGAAGTCGGCCTCCTCGAGGTCGTCTTCCAGACCCTCTCCGGAGGTCTCCTCCTCGCCGATGCGCAGCTGCGAGTCGCTCGGCCGGCTGTCGGCGGGGAGCGCGATGACCTCGGACGACGGCGTGCCTCCGCCGAGCGTGTCGGTGGTCTCGCCGCGGAGCTCGATGACCCCTGAGCCCGACGGCTCGAGCGGCCGCACGGGTCGCGACGAGCGGCCGCGGCGCCGCGCCGGTGACATGGTCGCGGTGTCGTGCACGTAGTCGGTGACGCGGGACGAGCCCTCCACCTCGAGGAGGTCCACCGCCTCGATCGGGATCTCCTCGACGATGTCGTCCGTGTCGAGGTCGATGGGCGCGGTCTCGCGATACCCGGAGCCGGAGAACGATTCCTCGGCAAAACCCTCGTCGAGGTACTCGGGCTGCGAGGCGGCCGACGCCGAAGGCCCCGCGCCCGGACGGGCACGCCCCGCCTCGAGCTGATTCAGCAGCTGACGGGCGGCGTGGTTGCCCGGGTCGAGCTCGAGGGCCTCGTTCAGGTACTGCGCCGCAGCCTTGGCCTCCGAGGCGGCCATCCGCTGCGCCAGCGTATAGAGCTCGCGCGACGCGTCGGCGTACCGACCGATCTGCAAGTAGAGGTCCCGCAGCTTGAGCCGTACGGGCACGTTGTGCGGATCGCGCCCGAAGACCTGTCGCAGGTGGTCGATCGCCTTCTCGTGCAGGCCGTACTTGATGTAGACCTCGGCCTCCGTCAGCACCCGGGCCGTCTCTTCCCCGAGGTCCTCGGCCCCCCCTTTGAAGGTCGGCGGGGGCGGGACGCCCACGTCCAGCGGGGGGAGGTACTCGGCGGGGAGGTCGTCGGGATACGGCAGCTCGAGGGGCGGCACCGCCGCCGGCTCGTCGTCGTAGGCCTCCAGCCGTTCGGGCGGATAGGCCGGGGCCCGCGAGGGGGCCGCCGCCTTGGGGGCCGCGGCCTCGCTCTGCGGCTTGGGCGCGGGGGCCGCCGGACGCGCGGGCGCCCCCGCGGAGGCCTGGCCCAGGGCCTGGAGCGCCTCCGCGTCGTCGGGAGCCAGGACCAGGATGCGCCGCAGGGTCTTGAGCCGCTCCTCGTGCTGCCCCCCATCCGCCTGGATCTGCGCCAGCTCCTTGAGCACGGGAACCGTCTTGGCCACCTGCCCCAGGTCCTGGAAGGCCTGGGCCAGCATGCTGAGCGTATCCTCGTCCCGCGGGTCGGCCTTGAAGGCCAGCTGGAGCTTCTGCAAGGCCCGCCGCGGATCCTGCCGCTGCAGGTAGAGGCTCGCGAGCTCCTTCGTCACCGCCAGGTTGTCGGGCTGGTGGAACACCAGCCGCTCGGCGACCTTGATGAAGTCCTCCACCCGATTGCTGGCTCGCAGGTAGTCGGCGGCCTTGGAGAACTCCTCCACCGCCTCCGGCCGCATCTGCTCCTTGCTGTAGAGCTCCGCCAGCTTGATACGACTGGCCACGTTCTCGGGATCGAGGTCCACGATCTGGCGAAGCGCGGCGAGCGCGTCCTTGGTGCGCCCCGTCTGATGGAAGTAGTTCGAGACGACCTCGTACTGGTGCATCGCATCGTTCAGCAGGCCGAGCTGCTTGTAGAGCTCGGCCAGCTTCAGATTGACGTCGACCAGCGCCGGGTTCAGCTTGAGGATCTGCTTGTAGACCGCGACGGCCTTCAGATAGAAGCCCTGCTCCGAGTAGAACTCGGCCACCTTAATGTAGGTGTCTACGGCCTCCTGTTTGGAGCTCTTCTTGGCGTAGAGGTCGCCGATCTTGAGCCAGATGCGGACGTCTCGCGGATCCTCCTCGACGATCTTGGAGTACTCACGAATCGCACGATCATACTGGCCCTTTTGGACGAACTTCTGGGCCGCAGCGATGATCTTGTTCTTGTTGATGCTGCCGGCCACCAGAGCTCGTTTCCGGAAGAACGTCCAGCGTTAGGTGTCTCCGACCACGCCCTGTCCCCTCGCGTGCAGGTCGCTTTGCACGCCGCCCGTCCCGCCCGAGGTAAACAACGTCCCCGCCCCAACCGAGGAGCTATCACCGCAAAAATACAATAGAAAGAGAGTCTAGGCCAGGGAATGCCATCCTGTCAAGATCATTGATGCTTTTCTCCGGACACGGTCACGCCCCCGACGCCTCGAGGCGTGCCAGAAAGCCCGTGTCCAGTCGGCCGGCACGGAAGTCCGCGAAGCGCAAGATGCGCTGATAGAGCTCGGCGTTGGTGCGGATGCCCTCCACGACCAGCTCCGACAGGGCCCGCCGCAGGCGCTCGATGGCCCGGTCCCGGGTCGGCGCGTGCACCACCAGCTTGGCAATGAGCGAGTCGTAGTGCGGAGGGACCACGTACCCGTCGTAGATCGCCGTGTCCACTCGCACGCCGAACCCCCCCGGCAGGTGCAGGGCCGTGATGCGACCCGGCCACGGCGCGTAGCTCCTCGGGTCCTCCGCGTTGATGCGGCACTCGATGGCGTGACCCTGGAGCTGCACGTCGTCCTGCTTGAACGACAGTCGCTCACCCGCGGCGCACAGGATCTGCTCCTGCACGAGGTCGAAGCCGGTGACCTCCTCGGTGACCGTGTGCTCGACCTGGATGCGCGTGTTCATCTCCATGAAGTAGCACTGGCCCGCCGCGTCCATCAGGAACTCGAGGGTGCCCACGCTGTCGTAGCCCACGGCGCGAATGGCCTTGACCGCCACGCCTCCGAGCCGGTCTCGCGCGGCCTGGTCGAAGACGCACGACGGGGCCTCCTCGACGAGCTTCTGGTGGCGACGCTGGATCGAACACTCTCGCTCGCCGAGGTGCACCGCGTTGCCGTGCCGGTCGGCCATGACCTGGATCTCGATGTGGCGCGGCCGTTCCAGATACCGTTCGAAGTAGACGGCCGGGTTGCCGAACCCCGCCTGCGCCTCGGCGCGCGCCATGGCCCACGCGCCCAAAAGCTGGGCCGGGCTCTCGACGATCTTCATCCCGCGCCCGCCGCCGCCGGCGGAGGCCTTCACGATCAGCGGGTAGCCGACCTGCTCGGCGGCCGCCTCGGCGTCGCGCTCGCTCTCCACGACGCCCGATCCGGGAAGCATCGGCACGCCGGAGTCGGCCATGGTCCGGCGAGCCCGCACCTTGTCGCCCATGATGCGCATCAGCTCGGGGGACGGGCCGATGAACCGCAGGCCGCAGCGCCCGCAGAGCTCCGCGAACTCGTCGTTCTCGGCGAGGAAGCCGTAGCCGGGGTGAACGGCGTCGGCCCCCGTGATCTCGGCGGCGCTGATGATGGCCGGGATGTTGAGGTACGAGGCCGGTGACGGCGCGGGGCCGATGCAGACCGTCTCGTCGGCGAACCGTACGTGAAGCGCGTCCGCGTCGGCGACGGAGTGCACGGCCACGGTCTTCAGGCCGAGCTCTTTGCAGGCGCGGATCACCCGCAGCGCGATCTCTCCGCGGTTAGCGACGAGTACCTTGCCGAACATGACGGGAGCTACGCCGGCTGGACGCGAAAGAGCGCTTGCCCGTACTCGACGGGGTCGCCGTTGTTCACGAGGATCGCGAGGATCTTGCAGCTCGCCTCGGCCTCGATCTCGTTCATCAGCTTCATGGCCTCTACGATGCAGAGCACCTGTCCCTTGGTGACGACCTGGCCCACCTCGGCGAAGGCCGGGGATCCCGGGCTCGGCGCTCGATAGAAGGTCCCCACGAAGGGCGAGGTGATCGAGACGCCCGCCTCCTCGACGCTCTCCTCCGCGGCCGAGGCCCCCGTTACCATCGCCGCGGCCCCCCCCGACACCCCGGGCGGCAGCGAGCCGGGCGCGAACCCTCGGCTGATGCGCACGCGCTCACCCGATCGCTCGACCTCCACCTCGGTCAGGTCGTACTCTCGAAGGATCTCCGCCAGCGCTCGTACGTCGGGTAGGCGCTCGGTCTTCGCCGGTCCCTTGGGCCGCGACACCCGCTTTGCTGCCATCGTCCGCTCTCTCTCAGTCGATCGTCGCTGGATGCGCGCTAGAGGCGGGAGCGCAGCTCGGGCGAGGCGACGCGCATCAGGTAGCGCCCCTTCCCGAGGTTCCCCGAGGGGTGCAGGGCCAACCCCAGGAAG